>JAJTBK010000102.1 GCA_021286965.1 Comamonadaceae bacterium
CCAAGAGCCGGCTTTCCTGGACGATGACGGCCCAGCGGCTGATCTGCCGATACCCCCGCACCGAACCCAAAACCTGCCCCAAATTCTGGCGGGCCTACCCGATGACGAGCTGGCCTCCTGGTCGGGCGAACTGGCCGACCAGGAGCGCGAGCGCCGGCGGGTGCGGGCGCTGACCCCCGGCGAGCGTGCCGAGCTGCGCCAGGACATGGCCGAGGCTTCTGCCTGGATGCGGGCCGAGCTTAAAAGGCGCAAATCTTCCTAGCTGTTTTGCGTGCTTTTGTGCTTGTTGCTATGCGTGCATAATGTATAATTGCCATAACGTCTTAGCCCGGAGGCACGCAAAGCAGAATGAAAACCATCGTCATAGCAAGCCAGAAGGGCGGCGCGGGCAAAACTACCCTCGCCGCTCACCTGGCCGTCACAGCCGAGCAAGAGGGGGCTGGACCGGCCGTCCTGATCGACACCGACCCGCAAGGTTCGCTGTCTGCCTGGTGGAACTCGCGCGAGGCCGACACCCCCGCGCTGGCATCGGCCAGCCTAGCCGAGCTGGCGGCGAAGCTAGAGGGCTTGGCGGCGGCCGGGTTCAAGCTGGCCGTCATTGACACGCCGCCGGCGATTACGGCCGCCATCCGTGACGTTGTGAAGCTGGCCGACCTGGTGCTAATCCCGACGAGGCCCAGCCCGCATGATCTGCGCGCCGTGGGCAGCACCGTGGACATTGCCCAGGATGCCGGCCGGCCGTTCACCTTTGCCGTCACCCAGGCCAAGCCGACTGCCAGGCTCACCGTGCAAGCCGTTGCGGCCCTGTCGGCGCATGGGGCCGTGGCCCCGGCCATCGTGCATGACCGCGTGGATTACGCGGCCTCGATGGTAGATGGTCGCACCGTAAGCGAGACGGACGCCAAGAGCCGCAGCGCCGAGGAAATGCGACAACTGTTGTCTTTCGTGCTTGAACGCTTGCACGTAAAGACGAAAACCAAAAATAAGGAAACCGTGTAAATGGCAGCCAAGAAACCCGCCGACCTTTCCGGCCTGGTCGCAACCAAGGGCCAAGCCGCACCCGTTGCCAATGTGCCAGCCCGCAGCGCCGCGCCGGCCGAGGATGCCGAGGCCAACAACGTGCCGCTGAACTTCCGAGTGTCGGCAGACCTTCGCCGCCGCTTTCGCGTGTTCGCAGCCAATCACGACCTCAAGCTGAACGAGCTGCTGCGCTTGGCCTTCGATGAATACGAGAAGCGGCACGGCTGACAAATGAACATTTGCGCGGCTTTAGCGGCTAAAGAACGGGAGAAGAAAGCCCGGTGCATCGAGCGGAATCTAGCTCTGGCCACCGAGGAGAATTCCCAGCTCGGCCTGCCCGCGCCGTTTCGCATCAATGGCATTTGGTTGGTGCCCCTTGGCCCTGGTGGTCAAGTGAAACCCATCGGGCCGGAACCGTGGCGCCGGCCTAAGCCGTAAGGGGGAGCGATGGCCAACGACTTCGACGAACAGGAATACATGCGCAAGCTGATCGCCGGCGGCATCGCGCCCGGTGATGCGGCTGACGTTGCACGGCGCACGGCAGAGGCGAGAAGGCAGGGCGGCACGCTTGATCTTTCCCCGGCCGCCGTACCGGCCAGCATTGAGGCCGACCAGGTGAAACCTGCCAAGAAGGCAACGCGCAAGACTCAGGAAATAGCCACCACCACGAAGGATCAGAAGCTGATCGAGGCCGCCGCGCAGATCGCCACGACCCCGCCGGATGGCTTCGGCGATTTCATGGCTTTTGCCCATGCCGTGCTGTGCCAAGTCGGCTTGCCTCGATCCAAGGTCGAAGGGCGCGAGTTCCTGCGCCAGTCAGGTGCCGCCTGGATCAACATCCAGGCCGGCATCCTGGACGAGGGCAAAGGGCCAGTCTTGCAGCCTATCCCCTATGGAGTCATGCCGCGCCTGGCGCTGGCGTGGGTTTCCACCTTTGCGATGCGCAACGATACGCCAGTGATCCCCATCGGTGACAGCGCGGCCGAGTTCCTGCGCCTCATGGGTATGGACGACCAAGGGGCACGCTATACGACCCTGCGCCGGCAAATGCACGCTCTGGCCGCCTGTCGCTTGCAGATGGGCTACAAGGGCCGGAACATTCCCAACATGGCCCCGGTCAAGCAGTTCGATGCTTGGGTCGCCAACAATGCCGACCACCAGCGGGCGCTATGGCCGGGCGTCATGACCCTTTCGGACGAATACTTTACCGAGCTGAGAACCAGCGCCGTACCCCTCGACAATCGCGCCCTGCTGGCGCTGAAAGGTTCTGCCCTGGCCCTCGATGTTTACGCCTGGCTTGCTCATCGGCTACACCGCATCCAGGGCAGGGGCGTCACCCTGTATTGGGCCAACCTGCGCGAGCAGTTCGCCCAGGAGTACAGGGGCAAAGACCCGGATAAGGACTTCAAACAAGAGTTCGTGCCGGCGCTCAAGAAGGTGCTGGCTGTCTATCCGCAAGCCAAGGTCAAGTCAGTCACCGGCGGCGTGCTGCTGCTGGGTTCGCCGCCACCGATCCCCTACAAGGGCGGCCCTACGGTTTAGCTAAACTCCGATAAATCGCCCCCCCTGCGATGCGGCCGACCTCGACCAGGTGCGGCCGCTTTGCGTTCAGGTCGCCCAGGAGCTTCAGCGAGGGTCTGCAGCATCGCCACTATCTGACGATAGAAGGCCGTGCATAAGCCTGTGAGTTGCGCAAGTTATCCACGTTAAATCGCCCCCCCTTGCTCCGATAGATCGCCCCCCCCCGAGT
>JAJTBK010000116.1 GCA_021286965.1 Comamonadaceae bacterium
CGACCGCTTCAACATCCCGATTGCAGACAGCGAGCTCGACAAGCTGCCCTACTACAAGCCCGCCGACGACACGCCCGAGATGCGCTACCTGCACGAGCGCCGCCAGGCCCTGGGCGGCTACCTCCCGCACCGCCGGCAGAAGGCCGATGAGCAGTTCACCGTGCCGGCGCTCGACACCTTCCAGACCATCCTCGACCCGACCGCCGAAGGCCGCGAGATCAGCACCACCCAGGCGTACGTGCGCTTTTTGACGCAGCTCTTGCGCGACAAGGCGCTGGGCCCGCGCGTGGTGCCCATCCTGGTGGACGAGGCGCGCACCTTCGGCATGGAGGGGCTGTTCCGCCAGATCGGCATCTACAACCCGCTGGGCCAGCGCTACACGCCGGTGGACCGCGACCAGGTGATGTACTACAAGGAGCAGGAGAACGGCCAGATCCTGCAAGAGGGCATCAACGAGGCCGGCGGCATGTGCTCGTGGATTGCGGCGGCCACGTCGTACTCGACGAACAACCGCATCATGATCCCGTTCTTCGTCTACTACTCGATGTTCGGCTTCCAGCGCTTTGGCGACTTTGCCTGGGCCGCCGGCGACATGCAGGCGCGCGGCTTCATCCTGGGCGGCACCAGCGGGCGCACCACCTTGAACGGTGAGGGCCTGCAGCACGAGGACGGGCACAGCCATATCCTGGCGGGCACCATTCCCAACTGCGTCAGCTACGACCCCACGTTCGCGCACGAGGTCGCCGTCATCATGCAGGCGGGCTTGAAGCGCATGGTGGAAAAGCAGGAGAACGTGTACTACTACATCACCTTGCTGAACGAAAACTACGCCATGCCGGGCCTCGCAGCCGGCACGGAGGAGCAAATTCTCAAGGGCATGTACCTGTGCAAGAGCGGGCAGAAGGTGCCGCAAAGCGGTATGCGCGTGCAGCTGCTGGGCTCGGGCTCGATCTTGCGCGAGGCGCTGGCGGCGCAGGAGATTCTGGAAAAAGAGTGGCAGATCGGCGCTGACGTCTGGAGCTGCACCAGCTTCAACGAACTCACGCGCGAGGGCCAGGACGCCGAGCGCTGGAACTTGCTGCACCCGCTGGCCGCGCCGCGCGTGCCCTTCGTCACGCAGCAGCTGGCGGCACACGCCGGCCCGGTGATTGCCTCGACCGACTACATGAAGGCCTACGCCGAGCAGATCCGCCCCTTCCTGCCCAAGGGCCGCAGCTACAAGGTGCTGGGCACGGACGGCTTTGGCCGCAGCGATTTCCGCTACCGCCTGCGCGAGCACTTCGAGATCAACCGCCACTACATCGTCGTCGCCGCACTCAAGAGCCTGGCCGACGAGGGCAAGCTGCCGATGGAGCGGGTGGCCCAGGCCATCGCCAAGTACGGCATCGACGCCGACAAGATCAACCCGTTGCACGCCTGAACCAGGGAGAGACACCATGGCATTGATCCAAATCCAGGTGCCCGACATCGGGGACTTCGACACCGTCGGCGTGATCGAGCTGCTCGTCAAGCCCGGCGATAGCGTCGCCGCTGAGCAGTCGCTCATCACCGTTGAATCGGACAAGGCATCGATGGAAATTCCGTCGAGCCACGCAGGCATCGTGCGTGCGCTCACCGTACAGCTCGGCGACAAGGTGCGCCAAGGCAGCGTGATTGCCGAGCTGGAGACGGCGCAGGACGCTGTTTCTGAGCAAAAACCGGCTCCAGCGCCCGTCAATACTGCGCAAGCAGCTACACAAGTTGTAGCGTCTGCAGCCCCTGCGGCGGCCCCCGCCGTGGTGGCCGCTGGCAGCCGCATCGAGGTGCGCGTGCCCGACATCGGCGACTTCAAGGACGTGGCCGTGATCGAGCTGCTGGCCCAGGTGGGGCAGCCGCTGAAGGTCGAGCAGTCGCTGTTCACCGTCGAGTCGGACAAGGCGTCGATGGAAATCCCCTCGCCCGTGGCCGGCGTGCTCCAGGAGCTCAAGGTCAAGCTGGGCGACAAGATCAACATCGGCGACCTGGTGGCCATCGTCGAGGGCGCGGCCCCCGCCTCGGCGCCCGTGGCTGTGGCTGTGTCCGTGGCAGCTCCGGTGGCTGCCGCTGTGGCCGTGCCGGCCGTGGCCGCTGCTGCGGCCCCGGTGGCGCCAGCGCCCGCCCAGGCCGCCGCCGCGCACAACCCCACGGCAGCGCCCACGGGCCAGCTGCCGCACGCCAGCCCCAGTGTGCGCAAGTTCGCGCGCGAGCTGGGCGTGCCCCTGGCCGAGGTGCCGGGCACCGGCCCCAAGGGCCGTATCACACAGGAGGACGTGGCCGCGTTCACCCAGCGGGTCATGGCCGGCAGCGTGCAAACCCAGGCCCAGGCGGCCCGGGCGCCTGCTGCCAGCCCGGCGGGCACTGCGACGGGCGCCGGCCTGGACCTGCTGCCCTGGCCGAAGGTGGACTTTGCCCGCTTCGGCGCCGTCGAGCGCAAGGAGCTGTCGCGCATCAAGAAGATCAGCGGCGCCAACCTGCATCGCAACTGGGTGATGATTCCGCACGTCACCAACAACGACGAGGCCGACATCACGGCGCTCGAAGCCTTCCGCGTGGCAACCAATGCCGAGAACGCCAAGAGCGGCGTCAAGGTGACGATGCTGGCCTTCGTCATCAAGGCCGTGGTGGCGGCTTTGAAGAAATTCCCCGAGTTCAACGCCAGCCTGGATGGCGACACGCTGGTCTACAAGCAGTACTACCACATCGGCTTTGCAGCGGATACGCCCAATGGCCTGGTGGTGCCGGTGCTCAAGGACGCCGACCAGAAGGGCATTTTGCAAATCAGCGCCGAGATGGCCGAGCTGGCCAAAAAGGCGCGCGACGGCAAGCTGGGCGCGGCTGATATGCAGGGCGGCTGCATGTCGATTTCATCGCTCGGCGGCATTGGCGGCACGCATTTCACGCCCATCATCAACGCGCCCGAGGTCGCCATCCTGGGCCTGTCCAAGAGCGCGATGAAGCCGGTGTGGGACGCCGAGCGCGAAAAGTTCGCCCCGCGCCTGATGCTGCCGCTGTCGCTGTCGTACGACCACCGTGTCATCGACGGCGCAGCTGCCGCGCGCTTTAACGCCTACCTGGGCGCCGTGCTGGCGGACTACCGCCGCATCCTGCTGTAAAGGAGACACCGCCATGGCAGTGATGGACATCCAAGTGCCCGACATTGGCGACTTTGCCGAGGTCGGCGTGATTGAAATTCTGGTGCAGCCCGGCGACAGCGTCGCCGTGGAGCAAAGCCTGATCACCGTCGAGAGCGACAAGGCTTCGATGGAAATCCCCAGCAGCCACGCGGGCGTGGTCAAAGAGCTCAAGGTCAAGCTCGGCGACAAGGTCAGCAAAGGCTCGGTGGTGCTGGCGCTGGAGGTGGCGCAGGCGGCACAAGCACCCACCCCCATGCCAGAGCAAAAAACGGCTCCAGCGCCCGCCAGCCAAGCGCAAGCAGCTCCTGTTTCTGTAGCGGGCAGCTATGCTGGCGCTGTCGATATGGAGTGCGACGTGCTCGTGCTCGGCGGTGGCCCCGGCGGCTATTCGGCGGCGGTTCGCGCTGCCGACCTGGGCCTGAAGGTGGTGCTGGTCGAGCGCTATGCCACCCTGGGCGGCGTGTGCCTGAACGTGGGCTGCATCC
>JAJTBK010000120.1 GCA_021286965.1 Comamonadaceae bacterium
CGACCGCTGGTTCCTGGTGCAGATCGCGGAAATCGTCAAGATCGAGCTCGACCTGGACAAGCTCTACGCCGAGCAAGGCGCGCAGGCCCTGGCCGCGCTCGACGCAGCCACGCTGCGCGCGCTCAAGCAAAAAGGCTTCTCCGACCGCCGCCTGGCCAAGCTGCTGCACACCAACGAAAAAGCCGTGCGCGATGCGCGCCGCGCCCTGAACGTGCGCCCGGTGTTCAAGCGCGTCGATACCTGCGCCGCCGAGTTCCCGACCAACACCGCCTACATGTATTCCACGTATGACGAGGAATGCGAGGCGCAGCCCAGCAGCAAGAAAAAAATCATGGTGCTCGGCGGTGGCCCGAACCGCATCGGCCAGGGCATCGAGTTTGACTACTGCTGCGTGCACGCGGCGCTGGCCATGCGTGAGGATGGTTACGAAACCATCATGGTCAACTGCAACCCCGAAACGGTTTCCACCGACTACGACACGTCCGACCGCCTGTACTTCGAGCCCGTCACGCTCGAAGACGTGCTGGAGATCGTCGATAAGGAAAAGCCCGAGGGCGTGATCGTGCAGTACGGCGGCCAGACGCCTTTGAAGCTGGCGCTGGGCCTGGAAAAAGAAGGCGTGCCCATCATCGGCACCACGCCTGACATGATCGACGCCGCCGAGGACCGCGAGCGCTTCCAGCAGCTGCTGCATGGCCTGGGCCTGCGCCAGCCGCCCAACGCCACCGCCCGCACCGAGGCCGAGGCGCTGGAAAAAGCCGCCGCCCTGGGCTACCCGCTGGTGGTGCGCCCGAGCTACGTGCTCGGCGGCCGTGCCATGGAGATCGTGCACGAGCAGCAGGGCCTGGAGCGCTATATGCGCGAGGCCGTCAAGGTGAGCAACGACTCGCCCGTGCTGCTCGACCATTTCCTGTCGAACGCCATCGAGTGCGACGTGGACTGCGTGCGCGACGCCACCGGCGCCGTCTTCATCGGCGGCGTGATGGAGCACATCGAGCAGGCGGGCGTGCACTCGGGCGACAGCGCCTGCTCGCTGCCGCCGTACTACCTCAAGGCCGAGACGGTGGCCGAGATCAAGCGCCAGACGGCCGCCATGGCCGAGGGCCTGTCCGTGGTCGGCCTGATGAACGTGCAGTTCGCCATCCAGGAAACCGAGGCGGGCGACGTGATGTACATGCTCGAAGTCAACCTGCGCGCCAGCCGCACCGTGCCCTTTGTCAGCAAGGCCACCGGCATTCAGCTGGCGAAGGTGGCGGCGCGCTGCATGGCGGGCCAGAGCCTGGCCGCGCAGGGCATCACCAAGGAAGTGACGCCGCCGTACTTCAGCGTGAAAGAGGCGGTGTTCCCCTTCGTCAAGTTCCCGGGCGTGGACACCATCCTCGGGCCCGAGATGAAGTCCACCGGCGAAGTCATGGGCGTGGGCAAGACGTTTGGCGAAGCCTTCGTCAAGAGCCAGCTCGGCGCCGGCACCAAGCTGCCCACCAGCGGCAAGGTGTTCCTGACGGTGAAGAACGCCGACAAGCCGCGTGCCGTGGTCGTGGCGCGTGAACTGGCGGCCATGGGATTTGAGCTCGTCGCCACCAAGGGCACGGCGGCGGCGATTGCCGCTGCCGGCGTGCCGGTGGCCACCATCAACAAGGTCACCGAAGGGCGCCCGAACATCGTGGACATGATGAAGATGGGCGAGATCGCCATGGTCATCAACACCGTGGAAGAGCGGCGCAACGCCATTGCCGACTCGCGCGCCATCCGCACCAACGCGCTCTTGGCGCGTGTGACCACCTTCACCACCATCTTCGGCGCCGAAGCGGCTGTCGATGGCATGAAGGCCATGGGCCAGCTGGACGTGATTTCGGTGCAGGAGATGCACGCCCAGCTTGCCGCCTGAACTAAAAACGGCATAATCCGCCGTTGATGTTCAACCCAAACCGCCGCGCGGCAACGTGCGGCGGTTTGCCTTTTGTTGGGCCGCCTGCGGGCGGCCTGTGCATTGGAAGCTGTGTTATGGCCACCATCCCGATTACCAAGCGCGGTGCAGAAAAGCTCAAGGCTGAGCTGCACCACCTCAAGACCGTCGATCGCCCGGCCGTCATCAACGCCATTTCCGAGGCCCGTGCCCAGGGCGATTTGAGCGAAAACGCCGAATACGAGGCCGCCAAGGATCGCCAGGGCTTTATCGAAGGCCGCATCCTTGAAGTCGAGGGCAAGCTCTCCGCTGCCCAAGTGATCGACCCGGCCGGGCTCGACGCTGGCGGGCGCGTGGTGTTTGGCGCCACCGTCGAGCTCGAAGACGAGGACAGCGGCGACCAGGTCAAGTACCAGATCGTGGGCGAGGATGAGGCCGACATCAAACTCGGCCTGCTCAACGTCTCCAGCCCCATTGCCCGCGCGTTGATTGGCAAGGAAGAGGGCGACACCGCCGAGGTGCAGGCGCCCGGCGGCCTGCGCCGCTACGAAGTGGTGCGCGTGCAGTACCTCTGAGCGGCCGCTGCAGTCCGCTTCACGACATGCGCGCCCGTCTGCCTCTTCTGGCTGCTGCCCTGTGGTGGGGCAGCCTGACCGCCATCGGTTTCGTGGCGGTGCCGGTGCTGTTTACCAGCTTGCCATCGCCGACGTTGGCGGGCCAGACGGCGGCGCGCCTGTTCGAGGCGCAGACTTACATTTCGATAGCAGCTGGCGCTTGTCTGCTGGTGCTTTCACAACGAAAGTACGAGCAAACCCAAGAGGAATGGGCGCAACGTGCTATGGTTTTTTTGATTGGCGGCCTGTTGCTGGCGTTGTTGCTGCAGTATGGCGTGGCGCCGCGCATCGTTG
>JAJTBK010000137.1 GCA_021286965.1 Comamonadaceae bacterium
TGCACAAAGCCGCGTGCAAACTCGATCTGGTGCACCTTGCCGTCGCGGCGCACCGTCAGCCGCAGCCATTTGGAGAGGGCGTTGACGCACGACACGCCCACGCCGTGCAGGCCGCCCGAAACCTTGTAGCTGTTCTGGTTGAACTTGCCGCCCGCGTGCAGCTCGGTGAGCGCGATCTCGGCAGCGCTGCGCTTGGGCTCGTGCTTGTCGTCCATCTTCACACCCGTGGGGATGCCCCGGCCGTTGTCGGTGACGCTGATGGAGTTGTCGGTGTGGATGGTGACGACGATGTCGTCGCAATGCCCGGCCAGGGCTTCGTCGATGGAGTTGTCCACCACCTCGAACACCAGGTGGTGCAGGCCGGTGCCGTCGGAGGTATCACCGATGTACATGCCCGGGCGCTTGCGCACGGCCTCCAGGCCTTCCAGGATCTGGATCGCGCCCTCGCCGTAGCCGTTGGCATCGTCGGGGGCTGCTGGGGTGGGTTCGGGCTGGTTCGCGTCGGTCATGAAAGCGCCTTGGGGAGCCTGCAGCGCCGCTGGGGGCTGCAAATTTGAATCAAATCCGCTGCTGGCGCTTATGCATCAAGCGCTAGCAGCTATACAAACAATAGCAAAATAGTCAGATCCGCATGGGCATGACGACGTACTTGAAGCTCTGCTGCTCGGGGATGGTGAAGAGCACCGAGCTGTTGCCGTCCTGCAGCGCCAGCTGCACCATGTCCTGGCCCATGTTGGCGAGCACGTCGATCAGGTAGGTGACGTTGAAGCCGATCTCGATGCTCTCGCCGCCGTAGTCGATGTCGAGCTCGTCCTGCGCCTCTTCCTGCTCGGCATTGGTGCTGGCCACGCGCAGGCTGCCGGGCTCGATGTTCAGGCGCACGCCCTTGAACTTGTCGCTGGTCATGATGGCGGTGCGCTGCAGGCAGGCCAGGAGCGGCGCGCGCCCGAGGGTGATGGTGTTGTGGTGGTTGCGCGGGATGACGCGGTTGTAGTCGGGGAACTTGCCCTCGACCAGTTTGGTGACGAACTCCATGCCGCCAAAGCTGAACTTGGCCTGGTTGTTGGCAAACTGCATTTCGATCGCGCCGTCGGCGTCGGACAGCAGGCGTTGCAGCTCCAGCACCGTCTTGCGCGGCAGGATGACCTCTTGCTTGGGCACTTCGGCATCGAGCTCGGCGCTGGCAAAGGCCAGGCGGTGGCCATCGGTGGCCACCAGCGACAGGGTTTTGCCCTCGGCGACGAACAAAATGCCGTTGAGGTAGAAGCGGATGTCCTGGATCGCCATGGCGAACGACACCTGGCCGAGCAGGCGCTTGAGCGTCTTTTGCGGCACGCTGAACGCGGGCCCGAAGGCGGGCGACTCCTGCACCAGCGGAAAATCCTCGGCCGCCAGGCTCTGCAGCGTGAAGCGGCTCTTGCCGCCCTTCAAGATCAGCTTGGACTGGCTGCTCTCCAGGCTCACCGTCTGGTCGCTGGGCATGGTTTTCAGAATGTCGATGAGCTTGCGCGCACCGACGGTGGTGCTGAAATCGCCGACGTCGCCGCCGAGCTCGGCGGTGGTGCGGATCTGGATTTCCAGGTCGCTGGTGGTCAGCTGCAGCGCGTTGCCGGTCTTCTTGATCAGCACGTTGGCCAGGATCGGCATGGTGTGGCGGCGCTCGACGATGCCGGAGACGGCTTGCAGTACGGCAAGCACCTTGTCTTGGGTGGCCTTCAGGACAATCATGTCAACCTCTTGGTATGGGGGGTGCCGTGGCGGCGCTTATCTTTTGATAGCAGGAGCGAAACGCTCAGTCTGCCATTGTGCCCGTTTGGGGTTCTGTTTTGTGATCACCCTTTGAGGGTTTGTTCCAGCACGTGCAGCTGCTGGTTGAGCTCGCTCAGCTGCTGGCGCTCGCCGGCAATCTTGCGCACCGCGTGCAGCACCGTGGTGTGATCCCTGCCGCCGAACAGCTCGCCGATCTCGGGCAGGCTTTTCTGCGTCAGCTCCTTGGCCAGGTACATGGCGATCTGGCGCGGGCGGGCGATGCTCGCCGGGCGCTTCTTGCTGTACATGTCGGCGACCTTGATCTTGTAATAGTCGGCCACCGTCTTCTGGATGTTTTCCACGCTGATCTGGCGGTTTTGGATACTGAGCAGGTCGCGCAGCGCCTCGCGCGCCAGCTGGATCGAGACCTCCTTCTGGTTGAAGCGTGCGTAGGCCAGGATCTTGCGCAGCGCGCCTTCGAGCTCGCGCACGTTCGAGCGCACGTTCTTGGCGACGAAGAAGGCCACCTCCTCGGGCATCTCGGCGTGCTCGGCGCGCGCCTTGTTGATCAGGATGGCCACGCGCATCTCCAGCTCCGGCGGCTCGATGGCCACCGTCAGCCCCGAGTCAAAGCGCGAGACCAGGCGCTCGTGGATGTTCGTCAGGCCCTTGGGGTAGGTGTCCGACGTCATCACGATGTGGCTCTTCTTGGCCAGCAGGGCCTCGAAGGCGTTGAAGAACTCCTCCTGGGTG
>JAJTBK010000230.1 GCA_021286965.1 Comamonadaceae bacterium
CGGGCGGCAAAGCGCGCCTGGCGCGATTGCGCCAGGGCGGCGGCGCCCAGGAGTTGTTCAGACGTCGTCATGCGCGCGCCCCCTCGCCTTTTTGCAGGCGGTTCAAAAGCAGCTTGGACAGCGCCAGCACCACGAAGGTAATGAAGAACAGCACCAGCCCGAGGTAGATCAGCGAAGCCTGGTGCAGGCCCTCGCCGGCCTCGGCAAACTCGTTCGCCAGGGCCGAGGTGATGCTGTTGGCGGCCTCGAACACCGAGAGCGAATTGAGCTGGTTCATGTTGCCAATCACAAAGGTCACGGCCATGGTCTCGCCCAGGGCACGGCCCAGGCCCAGCATCACGCCGCCGAGCACGCCGGTCTTGGTGTAGGGCAGCACCACTTTCCAGACCACCTCCCAGGTGGTCGAGCCCAGGCCGTAGGCCGACTCCTTGAGCAGCGCAGGGGTGACCTCGAACACGTCGCGCATGACCGAGGCAATGAACGGGATGACCATGATCGCCAGGATGATGCCGGCCGACAAAATGCCAATGCCCACCGGCGGCCCCGACACCAGCGCGCCCAGGTAGGGCACGCCCTTGAACAGGCTTTGCAGCGGCTGCTGCACCCAGGTGGCCAAAATGGGGCCGAACACCATCAACCCCCACATGCCATAGACGATGGAGGGCACGGCTGCCAGCAGCTCGATGGCCGTGCCCAGCGGGCGCTTGAGCCATGCGGGCGAGAGCTCGGTCAGGAACAGCGCAATACCAAAACTCACCGGCACGGCAATCAGCAGCGCAATGGCCGAGGTCATCAGCGTGCCGTAGATCATCACCAGGCCGCCGTACTCGCCCTGCACCGGGTCCCAGGCCGTGCTGGCCAAAAAGCCCAGGCCATAGTGGGCGATGGCCGGCCAGGCGCCAATCACGAGCGACACCAGCACGCCCAGGAGCAGCGCCAGGGTGAGCAGGGCCGCGCCCTGCGCCAGGGCGGCAAACAGCCGGTCGGCCCAGCGCGCAGGCAGCCAGGAGCGGCGCTGCGGCGGGCCACCGGATTGCACCAGGGGGGGCGCGGCAGAGGTCAAGGTAGTGGACATGGGTTTTCGTTGATGCATTGCAGGAGTATTACCCCTCTCCCGCCAGGGGAGAGGGGTGAACCCCTTACTTCACCGCTACCGGCTTGCCTGCGCCGTCCACGATCTGGCCCCAGGACTTGGCAATCGCTGCCTTGACCGAATCGGGCATGGGCACGTAGTCCAGGTCGGCAGCCGTCTTGTCGCCGCCCTTGTAGGCCCACTCGAAGAACTTGAGCGTGGTGGCGGCCTGCTGCGGCTTGTCCTGGCTCTTGTGCATCAGGATGAAGGTTGCGCCGGTGATCGGCCAGGCGGCCTTGCCCGGCTGGTTGGTCAAGATTTGGTAGAAGCTCTTGTTCCAGTCCGCACCGGCAGCAGCGGCCTTGAAAGTATCGTCGTCAGGAGCGACGAAAGCCCCTTCGGCGTTTTGCAGCTGCACGTAGTTGAGCTTGTTTTGCTTGACGTAGGCGTACTCGACGTAGCCGATCGAGTTCGCCAGGCGGCCCACGAACGCGGCCACGCCCTCATTGCCCTTGCCACCGGCGCCAATCGGCCAGTTCACCGCCGTGCCTTCGCCCACCTTCTCTTTCCACTCCGGGTTCACCTTGGAGAGGTAGTTGGTGAAGATGAAGCTGGTGCCCGAGCCATCGGCGCGGCGCACCGGGGCGATGGTCGCGTCCGGCAGCTTCACGCCGGGGTTGAGGGCCGCGATCGCGGGGTCGTTCCAGTGCGTGATCTTGCCCAGGTAGATGTCGCCCAGCAGCTTGCCGCTGAGCTTGAGCTGGCCGGGGGCGATGCCCTGGATGTTGACCACCGGCACCACGCCGCCGATCACGGTGGGGAACTGCATCAGGCCCTTTTTGGCCAGGTCTTCGTCTTTCAAGGGCGCATCGGAGGCGCCAAAGTCCACCGTCTTGGCCTCGATCTGGCGCAGGCCCGCACCCGAACCCACCGACTGGTAGTTGATCTTCACGCCCGTTGCCTTGTGGTAATCGGCCGCCCACTTGGCGTACAGCGGCGCCGGAAAGCTCGCGCCCGCACCGGTGGCTTCCTGCTCGGCCAGGGCCGGGGTCAGCACAGCAGCAGAGGCCAGGCCGGCCACCAAAACACGCATCAGGGTCAGTTTCATGAAAAAACCTTTGAAGGTTGTGGAAAGGATGGCAGCGAATGTAGGCAAGCTATGTGACAAGTGCGTGACACAAAACCCCATGTCACAACGCCGACACGCACACCCCACGGCCACTGCATCGCGTCACGGCGTTGTCACATAGCCAGCCTACGCTGCCAGGGTTTCTACCCAGTACCCTGCCATGACCCTGCCCTGCCCGTCCCGCCGCCACTGGCTGCAACTGTGCGCCGCCACGCTGCTGCCCCCCACCGCCGCCCTGGCCCAGCCCGGTGGCAAGGACGAGGAGCCCCCCTTGAGCGTCGTCCAGATCGCCGACATGTCGCCCAGCCAACAGGACGTGAGCCGCGACTTCGTCACCGGCGCGCGCCTGGCCTGGCAGGACTTCAACGCCCGGGGCGGCCTGCGCGGGCGGCCGGTGCTGCACCGCGTCATCGAACACCATGGCAACAGCGCCAACCTCCAGGCCACCTGGCAGCAGCTGCAAGCCGACCCCAGCTGCCTGGCACTGGCCGGATGCGTCGGCGAGCGCACCGCCAGCGCCCTGCTCGCGCTGCAGCAGGCCGGGCACAGCAGCAGCCCCCTGGCGCAGATCGCCCCCTGGCTGCACAGCAGCAACGCACCCCAAGGTGAGGATCTGCTGTTTGGCATCTTCCCCGACTACCGCGCACAAATCGCCTACGCCCTGAAAAACCTCGCCAGCATGGGCGTGCAGGAGCTCGGCGTGGTCTACGCCAGCGCGCCGCTGCGCGAGCACATGCAGGCAGCGGTGCAACAGGCCGCGCAGGCCCTGGCCCTGCGCACGCGCGCCCTGCCCGACAGCCCCTCCGGACGCACCCAGCCGGAGCAGGCCATCGTGCTCTTCGTCGGCGGCACGCCCGAGTTGCACGACTTCTTGCGCCGCCTGGCGCTGCAGCCCGGGCGCCAGTGCTTCATCGTCGCCCTGGCCGACGTCAACCTGCAGGTGCTGGCGCAAATGGGCGCCACGCCGCGCAACGTCTCCGTCATCGCCACCCAGGCCGTGCCCCTGGTCAACGCCGGCCTGCCCATCGTGCGCGCCTACCGCGAGCGCCTGGCGCGGCTGTACGACGAACCGCCCTCGCCCCAGGGCCTGGCCGGCTTCATCAGCGCGCGCTACACGGCGCAGATGCTGCACAACGTCAGCGGCCCGCTGACGCGCGCCAGCCTGCTCGCCAGCCTGCGCCAGCGCCAGGGGCTTGATTTGGGCGGCTTTGGCATCGCCTTCCAGGGCCGCCAGCCGGTGGGCAGCGGCGTGACGCAAAGTATGCTCAGCAGCAACGGCCGCATCGTCGGCTAATGCCTCGGCGGTGCTATGCTGCGCCGCTTTTCACCCCCCCCTGCTGCCCCATGCAAGACGGAACATTGCTCGCCGCTGTGGACCTGGGCTCCAACAGCTTTCGCCTCGAAATCGGCCGCTACGAACACGGCCAGCTCCAGCGCATCGAATACCTCAAGGAAACCGTGCGCCAGGGCGGCGGCCTGGATGCCGAGCGCAACCTCAGCGCCGACGCCCTGCAGCGCGGCTGGGACTGCCTGGCACGCTTTGCCGAACGCCTGGGCGGCTTTGCCCCCACCCAGGTGCGTGCCGTGGCCACGCAAACCCTGCGCGAGGCGCGCAACCGCGACGTCTTCATCGAACGCGGCAGCGCCATCCTCGGCCACCGCATCGAAGTCGTCAGCGGCCCTGAAGAGGCGCGCCTGATCTACCAGGGCGTGGCGCACCTGCTGCCCCAGTCCGACGAACGCCGCCTGGTGCTCGACATCGGCGGGCGCTCGACCGAGCTCATCCTCGGCCAGCAGTACCAGGCACACGAGGTGGCCTCGTTTCGCGTCGGCAGCGTCTCCTGGTCGGCACAATTCTTTGCCGACGGCCAATTCACCGAACGCGCCTTTGCCCGCGCCGAAACCGCCGCCCAGGCCCAGCTCGACGAAGCCCTGGCCGTGTACCAGCGCCAGCGCTGGGACTGCGCCTACGGCGCCTCCGGCACCGTGGGCGCGGTGGGCGAGATTTTGGCCGCCAGCGGCCACCCGCCAGGCCAGATCCGCCGCCAGGAACTCGACTGGCTGCGCCAGCAACTGCTGCGCGCCGGCCACGCCAGCCGCGTGCAACTGCCGGGCCTGAAGGAAGAGCGGCGAGCCGTCATCGGCGGCGGCCTGAGCGTGCTGCGCGCCCTCTTTACCCTGCTGCAGATCGACACCCTGCACATCGCCCAGGGTGCGCTGCGCCAGGGCGCGCTGTACGACCTGATCGAGCGCGAAAACCCGCACACCGACCAGCGCCGCGCCACCGTCGGCGCCCTGCAGCAACGCTTTGGCGTCGATACCGCCCAGGCCGAGCGCGTAGCGCAAGCCGCCAGCACCCTGTTCGCCCAGGCCACAGGCCAGGAGCAACCCGGCCACGCCCAAGAACTCGCCTGGGCCGCGCAACTGCACGAAGTGGGCTGCCGCATCGCCCACAGCGGCTACCACCGCCATGGCGCCTACATCCTGGACAACACCGACGCCGCCGGTTTTGCCCAACACGAGCTGCAACGCCTGGCCCTGCTGGTGCGCGCCCACCGGGGCAAGCTGCGCAAGCTGGAGCTGCCCTGGAGCGCCCCGCTGGCGCTGCAACTGGCCTGCCTGCGCCTGGCCGTGGCCCTGTGCCACGCCCGCCGCCCGCCCGAGCTCGCCGGCCTGCACCTGCGCCAGCAACCCGGCCGCATCACCCTGCGCCTGCCCGCCGACTGGGCCACGCGCTACCCCCAATCGGCCCACCTGCTGCGCGAAGAAAGCCAGGACTGGCAGCGTACGCCCTGGGCGCTGGAGGTGGTTGCGCAATCGGCGTAACTA
>JAJTBK010000247.1 GCA_021286965.1 Comamonadaceae bacterium
GATCACCTCGGACGGCCCGGCCTCGACCACGGCACCGTCCTGTAAAAAGACGGTGTGGCTCGCCACCTGCGCTGCCAGGCGCAGGTCATGCGTGGCCATGAGCATGGTCATGCCCTCGCGCGCCAGATCACCGAGCACGGCCACGACTTCAGCCGCCAGGCCGGGGTCGAGCGCCGAGGTCGGCTCGTCGCACAGCAGCACGGCGGGTTCGAGCGCCAGCGCGCGCGCAATCGCCACGCGCTGCTGCTGCCCGCCCGAAAGGTTGGCCGGCCAGGCGTCGGCCTTGTCCTTGAGGCCCACCTTGTCGAGCAGCGCCAGCGCCCGCGCGCGGGCGCGCTCCTGGTCCCAGCGCTTGACGGTGATGAGCCCCTCCATCACGTTCTGCAGCGCGCTCTGGTGCGCAAAGAGCTGAAAGTTCTGGAACACCATGCCGGTCTGCAGGCGGATGCGCTGCACGGCCTCGTGGCTGGGGCGCCGGCCCGGGGCAAAGTCGATGCTGTGCGCGCCCAGCGTCAGGCGGCCGGCGTCGGGCACTTCGAGCAGGTTCACGCAGCGCAGCAGCGTGCTCTTGCCGCTGCCCGAGGGGCCGATGAGCGCCGTCACCTGCTGCGGCGCAATCTGCACGCTGACCGAATGCAGCACCTCGTGGCCGGCAAAGGTCTTGCGGATATTTTCCAAGGCGATCATCGCTGGCCCTCCGCAAACACCGCGTGGCGGCTGAAGTAGCGCTCCATGCGCGTTTGCACCAGCGCCAGCAGCGAGCACAGCACGAGATACAGCAGCGCCGCCTCGACGTACAGCACCAGCGGCTCGTAGGTGACCGAGGCGATGCGCTGCGCGGCCTGGAAAATCTCCGGCACGGTGATGACGGCGGCGAGCGAGGTGTCCTTGACCAGCGCAATGAAGGAATTGGCCAGCGGCGGCACGGCCACGCGCGCGGCCTGCGGCAAGATGGTGCGGCGCAGCGCCTGCGCCCGCGTCATGCCGATGGAGTAGGCCGCATCCCACTGCCCGCGCGGGATAGCCTCGATGGCGCCGCGAATGACCTCGGCGTTGTAGGCGCCGATGTTGAGCGAAAAGCCAATGAGCGCCGCCACCAGCGGGTCGAGCACGATGCCGACGCTGGGCAGGCCGTAGAAGATCACGAACAGCTGCACCAACAGCGGCGTGCCCCGAATCAACCAGATATAAAACCGCACCAGCGCCACCACCGGCGCCGGTGCAAACAGCCGCGCCAGCGCCGCGCCAAAGGCCAGCAGCAGGCCGACGATGAACGACAAAACCGCCAGCGGCACGGTGAACTTGATCCCCCCGACCAACAAGGGCCAGAGGGATTGCCACATCAAAGAAAGCCAATCAGGCACAGACACCTACCCCGGCTTTCACTGCAGCTTGGCCGAGAGGTCTTCGCCAAAGTAGCGCTCGGAGATTTGCTTGTAGGTGCCGTCGGCGATGAGCGCATCGAGCGCCTTGTCGATGGCCGCCTTGAGCGGCGCCTGGCCCTTGCGCAGCAAGATGCCCGAGCGGCCGAACTCGGCGCTGTGGTCGGTGGCCACGACCTTGACCTTGGCCTGCGGCTGCTGCTTTTTGAAGTCGAGGTAGGAGAGGTAGTCGTTCACCGTGGCATCGACACGGCTGGCGAGCAAAAGCGCCACGGCATCGTTAAAGCCCTGCACCGCCACCACCTCGGCGCCGTGGCGCTCGGCGAGCTTGGCAAAGTTGCTGCTGATGCTGTTGGCCGAGCGCTTGCCCTTGAGGTCGGCAAAGCCTTTGATGGCGCTGTTGTCCTCGCGCACGATCAGCGCCGCCGCCGAGGCGATGTAGGGCTTGGAGAAGTCGTACTTGGCCTGGCGCTCGGGCGAGATGCCGACCTGGTTGATGACGACGTCGTAACGGTTGGCGTTCAGGCCGGCGATCAGGCCGTCCCACTTGCCCTCGATGAACTCGGCCTTCACGCCCAGCTTGGCGGCGACGGCGCGGCCGATCTCGACGCCAAAGCCGGTGAGCTGGTTGTCCGACGCCTGGTGGACAGTG
>JAJTBK010000251.1 GCA_021286965.1 Comamonadaceae bacterium
CACACCAGCTGGCCACGCTGGCCGCTGCGGGCATCGGCGCGCAGCTCAAAGCGTGCCGGGTCAGCCAGGCGCACGCCCTGCTCCATCAGCGCGCCGGCCTGGCGCAGCTGGTGCGCGCGTTCGAGCTCAGCGAGCTGCGCCGGGCTGTTCACGCCCGCCACCTGCTGCGCGTCCGTGATGCAGTGCGCCACCACCGGCAGGCCGTCGTGCACGGCCATGGCGACGATGTCGGTCAGGTAGTACTCGCCCTGGGCGTTGTCGTTGGACAGGCGCGCCAGCCAGGGCGCCAGCAGGCGCGCGGGCACGGCCATGATGCCGCTGTAGATTTCGTCGATGGCGCGCTGCGCGGCGCTGGCGTCCTTGTGCTCGACGATGCCCTGCACCGCGCCATTCGCGCCGCGCAGGATGCGGCCATAGCCCGTGGGGTCGGGCAGACGCACGGTCAGCAGCGCCAACGTCCCGCCCAGCACGGCCTGCGCCGCCGCCACCAGGGCGTGCAGGGTGTCGGCCTGCGTCAGCGGCACGTCGCCCGAGAGCACCAGCACCAGGCCGTCGCCGCCAAATTCCGCCAGCGCCGGCATGGCCTGCTGCACGGCGTGGCCCGTGCCCAGCTGCGGTTCCTGGCGTGCAAATTTCAGGTCAAAACCGGCTCCAGGGCTTACCAGGCCAGCGCAAGCAGCTTCTACTTCTGTAGCACCGTGGCCGGTGATGGCGACCACGCGGCGCGGCCCGAGCTGCGCGGCCACGTCCAGCACATGGCCGAGCAGGGCACGCCCGGCCAGGCGCTGCAGAACCTTGGGGTGGCGGCTTTTCATGCGCGTGCCTTTGCCGGCCGCCATGACGAGGATGTCCAGGGGTGGGGTGCTCATAGAAAAGATAGAACGGTAAGCAGTGGTGACAGCCAGGGATTATCCCGCCAGCGCCCGCCGCCCTGGCGGCAGCGGCGGTGGCGGTTTTTTCTTGATCTGGCGCAGACCGGGACACAAAAGCCGACACAACCCGGTAATAACCACAATCGAAAATGGGGTTTGCTGCAGGCATGGTGGTGTGCCGCAAACGGAGGACAAAACCAATGACATTCATGCCATGGAACAGCAGCCTGGAACTGGGCATTGCCGAAATCGACGACCAACACAAGGAGCTGGTGCGCCTGACCAACGCCCTGCACGACGAGCTGGGCAGCGCCAGCCCCCGGCGCCAGGCAATCGGCGAGGTGCTCGAGGGCCTGGTGGACTACACGCACAACCATTTCATCGTCGAGGAGGTGCTGTTCCAGCAGCACGGCTACCCGGAAACGCCGGCGCACCAGGCGCAGCACAACCGCTTCACGGCCAAGGCCATGGACCTGCTGCTGCGCTTCGAGGAGGGCGCGGAAGTCTCGCTCGAAGCGCTGGACTTTCTCAAGGACTGGCTGATCGACCACATCTGCAAGGTCGATCGCGCCTACCTGCCGTTTTTCCGCGCCGCCCTCGGACTGGCGCCACAGGAGGCGCTGGCCGCCTGAGAACGTGTTTACGATCTCCTGAGTAGCAGAGCCAGAAACGCCAAGTGGACGAACTGCAAGCTGGTGTTGAGCCAGCGCTCGCAGTTCTTCCATAGCCTGCGGTTCTTCTCCAGCCACGCAAAGCTGCGCTCCACGAC
>JAJTBK010000258.1 GCA_021286965.1 Comamonadaceae bacterium
CACAGCTCGGTCTTGCCCACGCCCGTGGGGCCGAGGAACCGGAACGAGCCCGTGGGCCGGTTCGGGTCGGACAGGCCCGAGCGCGAGCGGCGGATGGCGTTGGCCACGGCGCTAATGGCCTCGTCCTGGCCCACCACGCGCTCGTGCAGCTTGTCCTCCATGTGCAGCAGCTTGTCCTTCTCGCCCTGCATCATCTTGCTGACGGGAATGCCAGTGGCGCGCGAGACGACCTCGGCGATTTCTTCCGCGCCCACCTGGGTGCGCAGCAGCCGGTTGGCATGCACGGCGCCGCCCTGGCCTTCTTCCTGCGCCTGGGCTTCCTTGAGGCGCTTTTCCAGCTCGGGCAGCTTGCCGTACTGCAGCTCGGCGACCTTGTTGAAGTCGCCCTTGCGCTTGAATTCCTCGATCTGCAGCTTGACCTTTTCCACCTGCTCGCGCACCTGCTGGCTGCCCTGGGCCTGGGCTTTTTCGCTTTTCCACAGGTCTTCGAGGTCAGCAATCTCGCGCTGCAGGCTGGCGATTTCTTCCTCGATGAGCTGCAGGCGCTTTTGCGAGGCTTCGTCCTTTTCCTTCTTCACCGCCTCGCGCTCGATCTGCAACTGGATCAGGCGGCGGTCGAGCCGGTCAATGGCCTCGGGCTTGGAGTCGATCTCGATCTTGATCTTGGCCGCCGCCTCGTCGATCAGGTCAATCGCCTTGTCGGGCAGGAAGCGGTCGGTGATGTAGCGGTGGCTCAATTCCGCCGCCGCGACGATGGCCGGGTCGGTGATGTCCACGCCGTGGTGCAACTCGTAGCGTTCCTGCAGGCCGCGCAGGATGGCGATGGTGGCCTCCACCGTCGGCTCGCCCACCAGGATTTTTTGAAAGCGCCGCTCCAGCGCCGCGTCTTTTTCGATGTACTTGCGGTACTCGTCGAGCGTGGTGGCACCCACGCAGTGCAGCTCGCCGCGCGCCAGCGCCGGCTTGAGCATATTGCCCGCGTCCATCGCGCCCTCGGCCTTGCCGGCGCCGACCATGGTGTGCAGCTCGTCGATGAAGACGATGGTCTGGCCCTCGTCCTGCGCCAGTTCCTTGAGTACGGACTTGAGGCGCTCCTCGAACTCGCCCCGGTACTTGGCCCCGGCCAGCAGCGCCGCCATGTCCAGGCTGAGCACGCGCTTGCCCTTGAGGCTCTCGGGCACCTCGCCCGCGATGATGCGTTGCGCCAGCCCTTCGACGATGGCGGTCTTGCCCACGCCGGGCTCGCCGATCAGCACCGGGTTGTTCTTGCTGCGCCGCTGCAGCACCTGGATGGCGCGGCGAATCTCATCGTCGCGGCCGATCACCGGGTCGAGCTTGCCCATGCGGGCGCGCTCGGTCAGGTCCAGGCAGTATTTTTTCAGCGCCTCGCGCTGGCCCTCGGCCTCGGCGCTATCGACTTTTTGCCCGCCGCGCACGGCGTCGATGGCCGTTTCCAGGCTCTTGCGCGTGAGGCCGTGCTGCTGCGCAATGTGCGTGGCCTCGCCCTTGCCATCGGCCAGGGCGAGCAAAAACAATTCGCTGGCGATGAAGGCATCGCCACGCTTGATGGCTTCTTTTTCCGTCGCCTGCAGCAGCCGCGCCAGGTCGGGGCCGACCTGCACCTGCTCTTGCCCCTGCACCTGCGGCAGGCGCTTGACGGCGTTCTCGATCGCCGCCTGCAGGGCCGGCAACTGCACGCCGGCGCGCTGCAAGAGCGCACGCGGGCCGTCCTCCTGGCGCAGCATGGCGGCGAGCAGGTGCAGCGGGTCGATGTAGGCGTGGTCGTTGCCCAGGGCCAGGCTTTGGGCGTCGGCCAGGGCTTCCTGGAACTTGGTGGTGAGCTTGTCGATACGCATGGGAAGAGTTTCCTTGTGTCGGCCAACAAAATAAGAACTACCCCCCACGTGATGGCTGCCGGTGCTTTTTCAAGCACCGGCGTTCGCTAGGCCGGTGGCGGGGCACGGCGTGCCGGCGGCACCAGTTTCTCCTGCTCTGGGTCGGCGATGTAGTGCGACGACATGATCTGCACGCCGTATTCGTTGAACACGTCCTGCACCTGGCCGTGCAGCAGGTGCAGGATGGAGGACTTGCGCCAGGGCTCATCGACCGCCACGCGCAACTGGTACTCCACGTACCAGTCGGCGAGCGCCGTCTGATACACCTTGGGCGCAGGTTCGGCACGCACGCCCGGGGTTTGCGCCGCCGCCTGCAGCAGCATGGCCTCGACCTGGCGCCAGGGCGTGTCGTAACCGATGCTGACGGCAACGCTGGTGATGACGCCGCCGCCCGAGACCAGGCGTGAATAATTTTTCACGTTCTGCCCCACCAGGCCAGAGTTGGGGATGTTGATTTCTTCGCGCAGGTTGGTATGTATCTTGGTCGAAAACAGGCCAATATGTGCCACCGTGCCTTCCACGCCGCCAATCTGCACGTACTCCCCTACCTTCAGCGCACGCGAATAAATCAGAATCAGCCCCGAGGCAAACTGCCCCACCAGGCTGGATGCGCCCAGCGACACCATCAGGCCGATCATCACCGACAGGCCCTTGAACGCCTCCGTCTGCGCGCCCGGCAGGTAGGGGTAGGCCATGGCCAGAGCGAACACCCAGACGGCGAACGACAGCAGGCGGCGCGTGGTCGTGGCCGTGTCGCGGTCAAACAGCGCCAGCACCAGCTCGCCGCGTTCGATGCGCCCAAACAGGTAGTGGATGAAACGCGAGGCATAGCGTGCAGCCAGCGCGATCGTCAGCGCAATCAGCAGGTTGGGCAAGGCCTCCAGCACGGCCCACAGGCTGCGCTGCACAAACGCCAGCAGCGCGGTGTTGAGCTCGCCACTCCAGGCCCAGGTATAGGGGATTTGGTACAGCACCACCGACAGCCAGGCATGGCACAGCGCCAGCGCCAGGCTGCGGTACAGCCAGCGCACCAGCAGGCGCACCCGGTGCCCGGCAACCACGCCGGCCAGGCGCACCGCCGGCTGCATCCAATGGCGCAGGCGGCGCAGCACCCAGCGGCGCAGCCGCCACAGCAGTTTCAGCCCCAGCGCCAGCGCCAAAGAGGCCCCCACCACGATGGCAGCGGCGCTGGCCATGGAGCGGCTGTCGTGCAAGGTGCTGCGGTCACTGCGCACCAGCTCCAGCGCGCGCACAGCATCTTGCGCACGCTGCTCCAGGGTTTCGCCTGCCAGGCTGTCCACGTCGGCCTCGCGCAGATAGAACGCCAGCTGCCCGCCCAACAAGATCGCCACGCCCTGGCTGCGCAGCTCGCTGCTGGGCTCGGCGTTGGGTTGGGCCTGCAGCAGGTGTTCGATGCGCAGCCCCGCCGCCAATGCCCGGTCGCGTGCCGAATAACCACCCACCCCACCAGCAAAGGTGGTGATGCTGCGGCTGTACACGCGCAGGGTTTACGGCGCCTGGACGCCGGCCGGCTGCGCCAGCGGCTCCTGCGCCCAACTGCTGGCGCACAGCAATGCCCACAGCAGCGGTGCCCAGGCCCAGCGGCCCACCCTGCCTGCAGCCACCGTCCCACAGGCTGGTGCCATCTGCCCTCGCTCCATGCGGCCTCCTGCGACGGTCAGGCGGCCAGGGTGTTTTTGTACACCTTGCCGTCTTTCATGATGAGGCGCAGGTTGCGCTCGGGATCGGTCAGGAAGTCGAGGTTCACGGACGGATCGCCATCGGCCACCAGCAGGTCGGCCCAGGCGCCCGGGGTGATGCGCCCGAGCGGCTGGGGGTAGGGGTTGCGCTCGCCGCACAGCGCCAGCAGCTCGCCGTTCACGCCCGTGGCCTGGCCGAGCAAGGTCAGCGGGTCGTAGAAGCGCGTCAGCTTGGCCAGGTGCCGGCCCTGGGTCGCCGTGCCCTTGGGGTTGAACAAAATATCGGTGCCCCAGCCGGTCTTGATGCCGTATTTTTGCGCCATGGCATAGGCTTTTTCCGTGCCCTCGGAGGTCTTGCGCTTGCTTTCCCGGCGCGCGGCGTCGGGATACACGTTGCCCTCGCCATCGTCGAAGAACGGCTGCAGGCTCCACCACACGCCCTCGCCGCGCATCATGCGCACGCTCTCCTCATCGGCCAGCTGGCCGTGTTCGATGCTTTTCACCCCGGCACGGATGGCGCGCTGTATGCCCTTGGGCGTGTAGACGTGGGCCATGACGTAGCTGCCCCAGTCTTGGGCTGCCGCCACGCCGGCGCGCAGCTCCTTGTCGGTGAATTGCGTGCTGTCCAGCGGGTCGTAGAGCGAGGCCACGCCGCCGCCGGCCAGCATCTTGATTTGCGTCGCGCCCAGCATGAGCTGCTCGCGCACGCGGCGCAGCACCTGGTCTTCGCCATCGGCAATCATGGCTACGCCGACACGCTCGACCAGGCTCAGAGGCTCGTTGTCGGCGCGCGGCAGGTCGCTGCGCAGGCGGAAATCGCCATGGCCCGAGGTTTGCGAAATCATGGCGCCGCTGGGGTAGATGCGCGGCCCGGGCACCATGCCTTCGTCGATCGCGCGCTGCAACGCAAAAGCCGGGCCGCCCGCGTCGCGCACCGAGGTAAAGCCGCGCAGCAGCGTGCACTGCGCCTCCTGCGCCGCCGAGAGGTAGAGGTAGCCCAGATCTGCCGTCATGGCCACCATCTGCGGAATGGCGGCCAGCATGGAGTGCCAGTGCGCATCGATCAGCCCGGGCATGACGAGCTTGCCCTGGCAGTCGATCACCTGCGCGCCCTCGACCTTCTCGCCCGCGCCCAGCAGCGCCTTGATGCTGCGGCCCTCAATCAGCACCTGCAGGCCCTGGCGCACGGCCTTGCCCGAGCCGTCGAACAGGCGCAGATTCGTCAGCAGCACCAGCGGTTGCGCGGGCGCAGCAGCGCCGGCCTGCGCCCACGCCGCCTGCGGCCCGAGAGCAAAGGGCGCCAGCATGGCAGCTGCGCCACCGAGGAAAAAGCGGCGCGACATATCGGCCATCACGCGCTGGTGCAGCCGATCGCAATCGGGGCTGGCACATTGGCAGCGGCGCGCACGGATGGGGCCCAGGGTCCAGGCGGAAAAATCGGTCGATTCAGGCATGGCAGCAACAAGGCAGGGGAAAAGGGGCAGCATAAACGCTGCACCCGGTCTCGGTATCACACGACCAGCCGGTAGCCGATGCCCGCCTCGGTGCACAGATGGCGCGGGCGCGCCGGGTCGTCTTCGAGTTTTTTGCGCAGGTTGGCCATGTGCACGCGCACGTAATGCGTGTCGCTGGCGTGGCCCGGCCCCCAGACGGCCTGCAGCAGCTGCTGGTGGGTGAGCACCTTCTCCGGGTGCGCCGCCAGGTAGGTCAGCAGGCGGTATTCGATGGGCGTCAGGTGCAGCGCCTGGCCGGCACGCTCCACGCTGCGCCGGGCCAGGTCGATGGCCACGTCGCCAAAGCGCAGCAGGGGCTGGCCCGCCGCCGTAGGCCCCTGGTGGCGGCGCAGCTGGGCGCGCACGCGTGCCAGCAGTTCGCCGGCGCCGAAGGGTTTGACCAGGTAGTCGTCGGC
>JAJTBK010000270.1 GCA_021286965.1 Comamonadaceae bacterium
TCTCGGCAAATTTCTCTCGACTGATGTCGCTTGGGTACGGCTTTCTTTTCACCCCAGGATTGTCGAGGGCAAAGAGATCGTCAACACGCTCTAAGGACTCCAGCAACGCCAAACGCTTGCTGTGATCGTCCGCCTGCTTGATCAGCATCTCTTACCCTCGCAACCGCATCTCCGCCGCCCGCGCGTGCCCCTGCAGGCCCTCGCCGTGCGCCAATACGCTGGCGATGCGGCCCAGCACCTGGGCGCCCTGCTCGCTCACCTCGATCAGGCTGCTGCGCTTTTGGAAGTCGTACACGCCCAGCGGACTGGAAAAACGCGCCGTGCCGGAAGTCGGCAGCACGTGGTTCGGCCCGGCGCAGTAGTCGCCCAGGGATTCGCTGGTGTAGGCGCCGAGGAAGATGGCGCCCGCGTGCTTGAGCAGCGGCTCCCAGCGGTGCGGCTCGCGGCTACTCACCTCCAAGTGCTCGGGGGCGATGCGGTTGGAAATGGCACAGGCTTCTTCCATGCTGCGCGTGTGGATCAGCGCGCCGCGCCCGGTCAGGCTCTTGGCGATGATCTCGGCGCGCGGCATCTCGGGCAGCAGGCGCTCGATGGCGGCTTGCACGGCGGCGATGTAGTCGGCATCCGGGCACAGCAAAATGCTTTGCGCCAGCTCGTCATGCTCGGCCTGGCTGAACAAATCCATGGCCACCCAGTCGGCGGGCGTGCTGCCGTCGGCCAGCACCAAAATCTCGCTCGGGCCGGCGATCATGTCGATGCCCACCTGGCCGAACACGCGCTTCTTGGCGCTGGCCACATAGGCGTTGCCGGGGCCGGTGATCTTGTCCACCTTCGGCACGGTGGCCGTACCGTAGGCCAGCGCCGCCACGGCCTGCGCGCCGCCGATGGTGAAGGCGCGCGTCACGCCCGCCACGTGGGCGGCGGCGAGCACCAGCGGGTTTTTCTCGCCAAGGCGGGACGAAGGCGCGCCGTTACCGCGCGCGGGCGTGGGCACGACCATGATGATTTCGGGCACGCCCGCCACATGCGCTGGAATGGCGTTCATCAGCACGCTGCTGGGGTAGGCGGCCTTGCCGCCGGGCACGTAGATGCCGACGCGGTCGAGCGGCGTGACCTTTTGGCCCAAAAGCGTGCCATCGGCGTCGCGGTAGCTCCAGCTCTCGCCGCAGGCTTTTTTCTGCGCCTCGTGGTACTGGCGCACGCGCGCGGCGGCGGCGCTCAAGGCGTCGCGCTGCGCGGCGGGCAGGGTGTCGAACGCGGCTTTCAATTCCGCCTGCGTCAGCTCCAGCGCGGCCATGCTGGCGGCCTGCAGGCCATCGAAGCGCGCGGTGTACTCCAGCACCGCCGCGTCGCCGCGCTGGCGCACATCGGCCAGGATGGCAGCCACGCGCTCCTCGATGGCGGCGTCCTGCTCGGCCGACCAGTGCAGGCGGGCGGCAAAATCTTGCTCAAAAGTGGCGCTAGCCGTTGACAGGAGCGCGGGAGCAGCTACGAAATTCATAGTTCTTCAGCCGTCAGATGGTGGGTGTTTTGGAGGTAAAACTCATGCAGCTTGGCCCGCAGCAGGGCTTTGTCGGGCAGCTGGGTTTGGTATTCGGCAATCAGCGCGGGCGAGGAGCTGCGGCTCAGGGCGCTTGGCCTGGCCCAGAATAATGAGGTGGTGCGTCCAGGGGATTTGTCGCACCAGTGGTGCGACAAACTCATTGCCCGCATACGCCTCATAAAACTGCCGCATCCGAAACAGGTTGGCACGCGTAAAACCGCGCAACCCCGGCTGTGCTTGCGCCAGATAGCGGGCCAGTTGCTCGACCACGCCATCGCCCCATTCGGCGGCGGCGATCTTGCCGCTGATGCGTTCACCGATGTGCCAATACAGCCCGATCAGTGCGGTATTGACCGCCTGCACCGCCTGCTGGCGGGACTGCGCGATGAGCTGCGCAATGGCGGCAAAGTCAGCCACGGCAGCGGGCGGCGCAGCGCTGGCAGGCATCAGCCCATCGCCCCGGCAAAGGCTTCGATGATGGGTTTGAGCCGCGCCTGCTTCAACTTCAGCGCCGCCTGGTTGACGACCAGGTGGCTGCTGATGTCCATGATGCGCTCGACCTCGACCAGGTGGTTGGCCTTCAAGGTGTTGCCGGTCGATACCAAGTCCACGATGGCGTCGGCCATGCCGGTCAGCGGCGCCAGCTCCATGCTGCCATAGAGCTTGACCATGTCCACGTGCACGCCTTTGCTGGCGAAGAATTCGCGCGCGATGTGGGTGTACTTGGTGGCCACGCGCAGGCGTGCGCCCTGGCGTACGGCACCCTGGTAGTCAAAGCCGGCGCGCACGGCCACGCTCACGCGGCATTGGGCAATGCGCAGATCCAGCGGCTGGAACAAGCCCTGGCCGCCGTGCTCGATGAGCGAATCCTTGCCCGCCACGCCCAGGTCGGCGCCGCCGTACTGCACGTAGGTGGGCACGTCGGAGGCGCGCACCAGCACCACGCGCACGTTGTCGTGGTTGGTGGGCAAAATGAGCTTGCGCGATTTCTCCGGGTCTTCGAGCACCGTGATGCCGGCAGCGGCCAGCAGCGGCAGGGTTTCTTCAAAAATCCGGCCTTTGGACAGAGCCAGGGTAATCATGTGCTGATCCTTTCAATGTCCGCGCCCAGGCCGCGCAGCTTGGCCTCCATGGCGTCGTAGCCCCGGTCGAGGTGGTAGATGCGATCGACCACGGTGTCGCCTGCGGCCACCAGGGCGGCAATCACCAGGCTGGCCGAGGCCCGCAGGTCGGTGGCCATCACCGTCGCGCCCGAGAGCTGCGCCCCGCCCGTCACCGTGGCCACGCGGCCGTCGATGGCGATGTGTGCGCCCAGGCGCGCGAGTTCGCTCACGTGCATGAAGCGGTTTTCAAAAATGGTTTCGGCCACCACCGCCGTGCCCTGGGCCACGCAGTTGAGCGCCATGAACTGCGCCTGCATGTCGGTCGGAAAGCCCGGGTATTCGGTGGTGCGAAAGCTCTGCGCCTTGAGCTGCACGCCGCCGGGGCTGCGCACAGCAATAGCGCCGGCCTGGGCATCGATCTGCACCCCGGCTTCTACCAGCTTGTCGATGACGGCGTCCAGGTGGTCGGCGCGGGCGTGGTGCAGCGTGGCCTGCCCGCCCGTGGCGGCCACGGCGCACAAGAAGGTGCCGGCCTCGATGCGGTCGGCCACCACCTGGTGCGTACAGCCGTGCAGCTTGTCCACGCCCTGGATGCGGATGCGGCTGGTGCCATGGCCTTCGATCTGCGCGCCCATGGCGATCAGCATCTCGGCCAGGTCGGTAATTTCAGGCTCCTGGGCGGCGTTCTCCAGCACCGTCTCGCCCTCGGCCAGGGTGGCGGCCATGAGGAAGTTTTCCGTGCCGGTGACGGTCACCATATCGGTGGTGATGCGCGCGCCCTGCAAGCGCGTGCGCCCCGGCGGCAGGCTGGCCACCATATAGCCTTGCTCGACGACGATGTGCGCGCCCATGGCCTGCAGGCCCTTGATGTGCTGGTCCACCGGGCGCGCGCCAATCGCGCAGCCGCCGGGCAGCGACACCCGCGCATGGCCAAAGCGTGCCAACAACGGCCCCAGCGCCAGCACGGCGGCGCGCATGGTTTTGACGAGCTCGTAGGGGGCTTCGGGCTTCAAGGTATCGGGCGCGACAAAGCTCATGCCGCCGCGCTCGCCGTGCGTCTCGGTGGCCACGCCCATGTTTTCCAGCAGGCGGCGCATGGTGCGCACGTCGTGCAGGCGCGGCACGTTGATCAGATGCACGGGCTCGGCGGTGAGCAGCGCCGCGCACATCTCGGGCAGGGCGGCGTTCTTGGCGCCGGAGATGGTGACCTCGCCCTGCAAGGGGCGGCCACCGCGAATCAGGAGTTTGTCCATGACGGTTTGGAGCCAAAGTGGGCTCTAGCGCTTATCAGACAAGCGCTAGCAGCTATCAAATCAATAGTAAATCAGCCCTGCTGCGCCGCCGCCCATTCGGCCGGCGTGAAGGTCTTCATGGACAGGGCGTGCACCTCGTCGCGCGCCATCTTGTCGCCCAGGGTGGCGTACACGCGCTGGTGGCGCTGGATGGCGCGCTTGCCCTCGAATTCGGGCGAGACGATGACGGCGTACCAGTGGCGGCCATCGCCCTCCAGGGTGATGTAGTCGCAGGGCAGGTGGGCGCTGATGGTGGCTTTGATGTCGTCGGCGGTCACGGTCATGGCAAGTCCAGGGGAAAGGGTCAATGGCGGATTTTGTAGCCGGTGCGCAGCAGGCGCAGGGCCAGCCAGCTCACCGCCGCCCAGGCGCTGGCGACGATGGCCAGACTGATCCAGGGCGAGACGTCGCTGCGGCCAAAAAAGCCGTAGCGAAAGCCGTCGATCATGTAGAAAAACGGGTTGAAACGGCTGGCCTGCTGCCAAAACGGCGGCAGCGAATGGATGGAATAGAACACGCCCGAGAGAAACGTCATGGGCATGACGATGAAGTTCTGGAACGACGCCATCTGGTCGAACTTGTCGGCCCACAGGCCGGCGATGACGCCCAGCGTCGCCAAGAGCGCCGCGCCCAGCAGGGCAAAGGTAATGATCCACAGCGGCGCGGCAAATTCGGGCCGCGCAAACGCCAGAGTGACGGCAAACACCCCCAGGCCCACCAGCAGCCCGCGCAGCACCGACGAGCCGACGTAGGCCGCAAACCAGGCCCAGTGCGACAGCGGCGTGAGCAGCACGAACACCAGGTTGCCCATGATCTTGCTCTGGATCAGGCTCGACGAGCTGTTGGCAAAGGCGTTCTGCAGCACGCTCATCATCACCAGGCCGGGCACCAGGAAGGCGGTGTAGCTGACGCTGCCGTACACCTTGGCGCCGCCTTCGAGCACGTGGCTGAAAATCAGCAGGTAGAGCACGGCGGTGAGCACCGGCGCGGCCACGGTCTGGAAGGCCACCTTCCAAAAGCGCAGCACTTCTTTGTAGAACAGGGTTTGCCAGCCGCTCATGCTGCGCCCCCCTGTTCGGCGCTCATGACCTGCAGGAACACGTCCTCCAGGTCGGCGCGGCGGATCTCCACGTCCTCGCTCGCCACGCCGGCCTGGCGCAGCGCCGCCAGGTGGCGCTCGATTTCGGCGGCGTCGTGCGCCGGCAGCTGCACGATGCGCCCGGTGACGCGTGCCAGGGCCGCCAGCGGCGCCGGCAGCGGCGCGTCGGTCTTGAACTGCAGCACGCTGGCGTTGGCGCTCTTGAGCAGCGCCGTGGTGCTGTCGAGC
>JAJTBK010000272.1 GCA_021286965.1 Comamonadaceae bacterium
GCCCCTCAAAGATTTGCCGACAGAGGCCCAGCCGCGCGAAAAACTCCTCGCGCGCGGCCCCGGCGCACTCAGCGACGCCGAGCTGCTGGCGCTGCTGCTGCGCACCGGCATCCAGGGCAAGGGCGTGCTGCAGCTGGCGCAAGAGCTGCTCGCGCCGCCCGCCAGCGGCGGCCTGGGCGGCATCGCCGGGCTGCTGCACGCGGGCGCCGCCGAGCTCGCCCGCATCAAGGGCCTGGGCCCTGCCAAGCGTGCCGAGCTGCTGGCCGTGCTCGAACTGGCACGCCGCGCCCTGGCGCAGCAGCTACACGAGCGCCCGGCCCTGGACAGCCCGCAGGCCGTGCGCGCGTACCTGCAGCTGCACCTGGCGCACAAAGGCCACGAGGTGTTTGCCGCCCTGTTCCTGGACAGCCAGCACCGCCTGATCGCCTTCGAGGCGCTGTTTCGCGGCAGCCTGACGCAAACCAGCGTCTACCCACGCGAAGTCGTGCTGCACGCGCTGCAGCACCAGGCGGCAGCCGTGGTGCTGGCGCACAACCACCCCAGCGGCAACGTCACCCCCAGCAGCGCCGACCAGGCACTGACGCACACCCTGCGGGCCGCGCTGGCGCTGATCGACGTGCGCGTGCTCGACCACGTCATCGTCGCCCCCGGCGCCGCGCTGTCCATGGCCGAACAAGGACTGCTATGAAACCACCCCTGCTCGCCAGCGCCCTGCTCGCGCTGCTGGCCGCCTGCGCGCCACTGCCGCGCCAGGCGCCAGTGCCCACCGCCGCAGCCCCTGCGCAGCTGCGCCTGATCGGCGTGCAAGCGCTCGACTTTTCCACCCGCTACGCCGACACCCTGGTCGGCGGCCTCTCGGGCATCGACTACGACCCGGTGCAGCAGCGCTACATCGCCATCAGCGACGACCGCGCCACGCACGACCCGGCCCGCGCCTACACCCTGGAGCTGCACTACAGCGTCAGCGCCCTGGAGCCGCCGCGCTGGACCGGCGTGCGCTTTTTACAGCATGACAGCGGCCAGCGCTTTGCACCGCAGCACCGTGCCATCGACGGCATGGACGTGCCCGACGCCGAAGCCGTGCGCTGGCTGCCCGGCAGCAACGACTTCCTCTGGAGCAGCGAAGGCGACTTCCGGCGCGGCTTTGGCCCGCAGCTGCGGCGCAGCCGCTGGCACGATGGCAGCGTGCAGCGCCACTACCCGCTGCCAGAGAGCTTCACCCCCGACCCGCAAAAGCGCCAAGGCCCGCGCGCCAACGGCACGCTCGAAGGCATCGCCCTCACGCCCGACGGCCGCAGCGCCTGGCTGGCCATGGAGCTGCCCTGGTGGCAAGACGGCGCCCGCGCCAGCCCCAGCGACCCGGGCGCGCCCGTGCGCCTGACCGCCATCGACCTCGCCAGCGGCGACGCCCTGCGCCAAATCGCCTACCAGCCCGACGCCGTGCCGCAGCAGCCCCTGGTGCAGTGGGGCCAGTACCTGCAGGGCGTGAGCGAAATCCTGGCCGACGGCCCGCACCACCTGCTGGTGCTCGAACGCGCCTATAGCCTGGGCCAGGGCTTTCACGCCCGCCTCTACCGCATCGACACGCGCCAGGGCAGCAACACCCTGGCGCTGCCCGCGCTGCGCCCAGGCAACCACGAGGTGGCGCCCAAGACCCTGGTGGCCGACCTGGCCGACCTGGGCCTGGGCAGCATCGACAACCTCGAAGGCATGACCTGGGGCCCGGACCTGCCCGGCGGCGGCTGCGTGCTGATCCTGGTGAGCGACAACAACTTCAACCCCGCGCAGCGCACCCAGTTCATCGCCGCCCAGTACCTGCCGCCGGGCCAAGACCCGGCCCAGTGCCAGCGTATGCCCGCGCCATGAAGCCCGCCCCCCTCACCGCCCACAGCCTGCAGGCGCTGCAGCCCCTGCGCCGCGCCCTGGCCGCGCAGCAGGCCCAGGCGGCCGAACGCGCTGCTGCCGAACGCGCCGCCGCCGCCGCTGCGGCGCGCGAGCGCCAGCTGTTTGCGCACAGCATCGGCCCGGTGCACGCGCTCAAGGACGCAGCCAACCGCCACCACAGCGCACCGCCAGCGCCCAGCCCCCGGCCCCTGCAACACGAACTCGACAAAGCCCGGGTGCTGCACGAAGCCATGAGCGATGAATTCGACGTCAGCACCCTGCTCGACGTGGACGACCAACTGAGCTTTCGCCGCCCCGGCATCGGCCTGGACGTGACGCGCAAGCTGCGCGCGGGCACCTGGAGCATCCAGCGCCAGCTCGACCTGCACGGCCTGCGCCGCGACGAAGCACGCGAGGCCCTGGGCCAGTTCATCCGCCTGGCGCACCGCACCGGCCTGCGCTGCGTGCGCATCGTGCACGGCAAGGGCCTGGGCTCGCCCGGCAAGCAACCCGTGCTCAAGGGCCGGGTGCAGTCCTGGCTGGTGCAGAAAAAAGAGGTTCTGGCCTTCGTGCAGGCGCGCCCGGCCGATGGCGGCGCCGGCGCGCTGGTGGTGCTGCTGGCGCCAGGGCGCCGGCGCTAAATGGAACAAAATAGCCGCTATCGCTTGTGCAGAAAGCGCCAGTAGCTATCTTTTTAATAGCAATCAGCCGCGCCCGAGGGCACTCACTGCGACAGGTCGAGCTGGTACTTGGCCTGGCCCTTGCCCGCGCCATCGTCCGCCGCCAGCAGGGAGACATTGCCCAGCCCGGCCGCCTGGGCCACGGCCAGGGCGCCGGGGCCGGAGCTGAACACCACCTTGCCCGCCGTCACCACCTTGGTAAAGCGCCAGCTCCGGGCCGCGCCATTGGCCGCGCGGGTGACGCCGGGGTGCTTGCGGATGTAATCGATGACGACGTCGCGGTTCGCATCCGGCGACGCCCACAGGGTGCCCGAGCCGTCGAGCTTGTCACTAAAGCTCTTGCCGCTGGTGGCGCGGTAGTTGTTGGTGGCGATGATGAATTCCTGCACCGGATCGATCGCCTTGCCCAGGTAGCTCAGGTTCTTGATGCGGCTGCCCTTGGGCTGGGTGACGTCGATCTCGTACTGCACGTCGGGCGTGGTGAACATGTCGAAGTTGTAGCCCGGAAAGCTGCTGATGAGCGCCTGCTCGCCGCTCTTGGCCGGATCGATCTGGTTAAAGCGCTGGGCCGCCGCCTCCAGCCATTTCTGGATGTCGGCGCCGTTGACCTTCACGGCGTACACGGTGTTGGGGTAGAGGTACAGATCGGCGGCGTTGTTGATCGCCAGCGGGCCGATGGCGACGTCGGTGTAATCGGCCGCCCCCTGGAAACCGCTCTTGAACGGCGCGCTGACCGAGAGCACCGGCAGGCCCTTGTACTGCGGCAGGCTGGCCTGGATGTAGGCGGCGACGTAATCGCGCTGCGCCTGGTTCACGATCTGGATCGCCCCCGGGTCCCCGACGTCGGCCAGCAGCGTGCTCATGCGAAAGTCGGTGCTGCCGATGGGCGTCTTCACGTACCCGATCGCCGCCTGGTGCTGCGCCTCGACCAGCGGCGCCACGGCCGGATCGGCGTCCACATACACGGCCTTGCCGGCCGCATCCTTGCCCGTCTGGATGCTGCGCAGCTCGCTCTTGCTGGCCGCCTTGTTCACGCTCCAGGCCTTGCCGTCCCACTGCAGCGCCAGCTGCACCACGCCCAGCGCCTTGCCCCAGGAACTGGCCATGACGGCGGGCACGCCATTGATGGTGCCGGCCTTGTTGTCCACGCCCGGCTGGGTGAAGGCCGGCGTGGCCGCGCTGTCGGGGAAGACGCTGTGCTGGTGGCCCATGACCATGGCGTCGATCCCCGCCACCTTCGACAGGTGCAGCCCCGGGTTCTCCATCGTCGGGCTGTAGGCACTGCCATCCAGCCCCCCGTGCAGCAGCGCGACGACGATGTCGGCACCCTTGGCGCGCAGTTCGGGCACGTACTGGGTGGCAGCCTCGACGGCGCCCTGGGTGTAGACCTTGCCCTCCAGGTAGCGCTTGTCCCAGTTCATGATGCCGGGCGTGGTAAAGCCGATGACGCCGACCTTGATCGGCAGCGTCACGCTCTTGCCGTCCTTGTCGGTGGCGCTGATCTTGCGCTCCAAAATGGCGTAGGGCGGCACCAGCGGCTTCTGGGTCTTGCTGCTGTACACATTGGCGAGCACCGCCGGGTAGCCGGCGCCGGCGCATTTTTTTGCTGGATCAACACCATCGACCTCCATGCCGCCGCCCAGCACCTGGTTCAAAAACGGCAGGCCGTAGTTGAACTCGTGGTTGCCCAGCGTGCCGGCGTCAAAGCCGAGCGCGCCCATGGCCTTGTACATGGCCAGCTGCTGCGTGCAGGGGATGGGGTTCACCGTGGCTTCGTAGTCGGCCAACGCCGTGCCCTGGATGGTGTCGCCGTTGTCCACCAGCAGCGTGTTGGCAAACTCCTTGCGCGCAGCGCGCACCAGCGTCGCCGTACGCTCCAGGCCATAGCTCTTGTCGTCGGCAAGCTTGAAGTAGTCGTAGCTGCGCACGTTGAAGTGCAGATCGGTCGTCTCCAGCACGGCCAGCATCGCCGTGGCACTCTGGCTGCTGCTGGCAGTGTCGCTGCCGCCGCCGCAGGCCGCCAGGGCAGCGGCGCTGGCAAGAACGGCCCAGGCACAACGCTGGGGGACAAGGCGCGGGGGATGGAATTGGCGGACGGACATGCGAAGGGCCTGTAGAAGAACGGAACCCCCAGTGTCCGCAGCCGCCTTGACAACGGCGTGACGCCCCCCGGCCCCAGCGCCCTAGCCTGCGTAGGGGTCGTAGCGTGCCGCCAGCGGTACCGCGCCTGGGGCTGCAGCCGGGGTGCTGCGGCCCGCCGGCTCGGGCGCCACGGGCAGGCGCTGGCAGGGCAGCGGCTGCATGGGCCGGCCGTAGATGCGCTGCACACGCTCGGCCAGGCCGGGGTGGCTGTCGAGGTGCCGCGCCCAGCGGCCGCTGCGCGGCAGATCCACCAGCAGCATGTGCTGCAGCGCCGGGTGTTCCAGGCCGCCGCTGCCGGCCGCACGGGCCTGCTGGCGCCGCTCGTCCATGATTTTGCGCAGCACACCGCCCAGGCCGTCGCGCGAGCGCGTCCATTGCACGGCGCGGGCATCGGCCAGGTATTCGCGCTGGCGCGACACCGCCGCCTTGAGCAGGCGCCCGGCCAGCCAGCCGGCGCTGCCAGCGAGTACGACGGCGCTGCCGAACCACCAGGCCAGGCCACGCCGCTCGCGCAGCGTCTGGCCAAAGTGGTACACCAGCTCCAGGCCAAAGCACATGCCCGCCAGCTGCATGTTCAGGCGCGTATCGCCCTCGTGCAGGTGGCTCAGTTCGTGCGCCACCAGGCCCTGCAGCTCCTCGCGGGTCAGGCAGTCGAGCGCGCCCTGGGTGACGGCGAGCACGGCATCCTGCGCGTCCCAGCCGGCGGCAAAGGCGTTGATGGCCTGCGCACGCGGCAGCACCATGGGCGCGGGGCGCGGCATGTGCGCGGCAATGCACAGCTCGTCGAGCACGTTGCACAGGCGCTGCTCGGCGTGCGAGACGCTGGGGCGGGCCTCGCGTGCGCCCACGCGGCGCGCCAGGTGCAGGCCGCCAGCGCGCAGGCTGTCGGTCTCGACCCAGCAGCCACCCAGCACCAGCAGCAGCGTCACGCCGACATTGACCGCCAGGAAACCGGCCGGCAACGGCAGCTGCAGCGGCAGCAGCCACCAGGCCAGGAGCAGCGCACCATGCACCCCCAGCACCAGCAGCAGCACCGCCAGGGCAAAGGCCCACAGCAGGCGCCGGGTCTGCGCCCGGGCGCTGTCCTGGTGCTGCCAAAAACGCATTGCGCGGCGGGCTTAGAACTGCACGCGCGGGGCGCTGCGTTCGGCCTCGCTGTGCGTCGCCTGCAGCATGGGCGCGGGGGCGAAGCCGCACAGGCGTGCGACCAGCAGGTCGGGGAACTGGGTGGCAGCGTCGTTGAACTGCAGCACCTCGTCGTTGTACGCCTGGCGCGCAAAACCGAGGCGGTTTTCGGTGCTGGTCAGCTCCTCGGAGAGCTGGCGCATGGTGGCATCGGCCTTCAGCTCGGGGTAGCCCTCGGCCACGGCCAGCAGGCGTCCCAGGCCCTGGCCCAGCGCAGCTTCGGCCGCCGCCAGGGCCTGCAGGCCCTCGCTGCTGGCGCCCTGGCTGCGCACGGCCTGGGCAGCGCCCTGGGCCTGGCTGCGCGCCGCGACCACGGCCTGCAGGGTGCCGGCCTCGTGCTGCAGGTAGCCGCGCGCCACGGCCACCAGGTTGGGCACCAGGTCATGGCGGCGCTTGAGCTGCACGTCGATCTGGCCCAGGGCATTGGCGATGCGGTTGCGCCGCACCACCAGGCGGTTGTAGCGGGCCACGGCCCAGGCCAGCAGGGCAGCGCCCAGGGCAAGCAAAATCCAGGAGGGTGAGGTCATGGGTCAGTGTCCTTGTCGCCAATCGATGGGGGGCGCTGCGCCAGCGTTTGCGCCCACGCCGGGTTGGGGGCGCCCTGGCCGGCGCGCTGCTGGTGGCGCGAGTTGGCGCGCCAGATGCCGCCAGCCCAGCCGCATTCGGGCTGCTGACGATACCAAAACCACTGGCCGTCAGCGTCCTGCGCCAGCCAGTCGAAGCCTTCGGGCGCCTGCGTCCAGGCCGGTGGGTTGCCGTCTTCGGTGTGCATCGCGGTTACTCCTGTGCCGCCTGGCGCAGCGTCTGCACCACGGGGCGGCGCAATACGCCGCGCAGGCCCCACCAGCCAGCGAGCAGCGCCAGCAGCGCGCCCGCCAGGCTGCCGGCCAGGGGCACCCAGGGGCACACCGTCCAGGCAAAGTCAAACACGTAGTGCGCCAGCAGCCAGCCGATGAGCACGGCCACGCTGCTGGCCAGGGCGCCGGCGAGCAGGCCCACGCCGGCAAGCTCGGCGCGCTGCACCTGGCGCAGCAGGCGCGCCTGGGCCCCCATGGCGCGCATGATGGCAAATTCGCGCGCGCGCTCCTCGCGTGTCGCGGCCACGCTGGCAAACAGCACCACCAGCCCCGCCGCGAGCGTGAAGGCGAATAAAAATTCCACCGCCCGCACCACCTGCGCCAGCACCGTCTGCAGCTGCGCCAGGGTGGCGCCCATATCGACGTTGGTGACGTTGGGAAAGCGCTGCACCAGGGCGTTGTCAAACCCGGGCTGCGTGGGCGCACGGTAGGCCGCCAGGTAGGTGGCGGGCACTTCGGGCATGGCGGCGAGCGGGTACATGACGAAAAAGTTGGCGTGCAGCGAGCTCCAATCGACCTTGCGCAAGCTGGTGATGCGCGCCTCGCTGGTCACCCCGGCAACGTCAAAGCGCAGCCGGTCGCCCAGGTGCAGGCCCAGGGTTTTGGCGATGCCCTCCTCCACGCTCACGGCGCCGGCCTCGCCCGCCTGCCAGGCGCCGGCAACGACCTGGTTGTGCGCCGGCGCCTGCGCGGCGTAGGAGAGGTTGAACTCGCGCTCGACCAGGCCCCGGGCGCGCTCGTCGGCGTAGTCCTGCGGGCCGATGGCGCGGTCGTTCACGGCCACCAGCCGACCCCGGAACATGGGGTACCAGTCGTACTGCGCCACGCCCGAGCGCGCCAGCTGCTGGCGAAAGTCCTGCGCCTGGTCGGGCTGGATGTTGATGACAAAGCGGTTGGGTGCATCTGCCGGCGTGGCCTGCTGCCAGCTGGCGATCCGGTCTGTGCGCAGCAGCACCAGCAGCACCAGCGCCAGCAGGCCCAGCGCCAGGCTCACGACCTGCACCACGGCGTAGCCCTGGCGCGCGGCGAGCTGGCGCGTGGCCAGCACCAACCAGGGCGGCGCCGTGGCCTCGGGCACGCTGCGCCGCAGCAGGCGCAGCGCCACCCAGGCGAGCAGGGCGAACAGCAGCGCGGCGCCGGCAAAGCCGCCGACGGCGATCAGGCCCAGGCGCAGGTCGCGGCTCACGGCCAGCAGCAGGGCGCCAAAGCCGGCCAGGCCGAGCACCACGGTGGCAAGCGACGCGGGCCGCAGCGCCCCCAGGTCGC
>JAJTBK010000280.1 GCA_021286965.1 Comamonadaceae bacterium
GAGCAGGGCGCGCAGGATGGGTTCGAGAGTGCGCAGCTCGTCGGGCAGACGCAGTGCAAGATCGAGAAAGCGGCTGTTGACGGCACGAATTTCCAGCCCCAGGCGCTGGGCCGTGACAGCGGTTTCGGCCCCCTCGTGGGCCGTGCCCTGCTGGGCGCTGGCGTACCCGGTCATGCTGTAAACTGGCATAGGACTTTCCGATGGTTGCTTGCGATGCCCGCGATTATCAGCGGTGCGTCCCCCCGCCCGAGGTTTCTTCCCCCCACTATGTCGCCCAAGATCAAGCCAGCCCCCCTGCCGCCCGATACCCTGATAGGTGGTTATCGCGTGGTGCGCAGGCTGGCGGCGGGTGGCTTTGGCGTCGTCTACCTGGCCATCGATGGTGAGGGCCAGCAGGTGGCGATCAAGGAGTACCTGCCGGCCTCGCTGGCCACGCGCGGCGTGGGCGAATTGGCGCCCAAGGTGGCGCCGGAAAAGCTCTCGCTGTACCGCCTGGGGCTGAAGAGTTTTTTTGAAGAAGGGCGCTCGCTGGCGCAGATTTCGCACGCCTCGGTGGTGAGCGTGCTCAACTTCTTTCGCGAGAACGAAACCGTTTACATGGTGATGAACTACCTGGAGGGCGCGTCCCTGCAGGATTTCATCATCACCGCGCGCGACCTCAAGGCCGAGAAGGTGTTTCGCGAGTCCACCATCCGTTCGCTGTTCGACGAGATTCTGCGCGGCCTGCGCATCGTGCACCAGCACAAGATGCTGCACCTCGATATCAAGCCGGCCAATATTTTCATCACCGACGACAACCGTGCCGTGATGATCGACTTTGGCGCCGCGCGCGAGGTGCTGTCCAAAGAGGGCAACTTCATCCGCCCCATGTACACCCCCGGCTTTGCCGCGCCCGAGATGTACCGGCGCGATGCGCAGATGGGCCCCTGGACCGACATTTACGCCATTGGCGCCTGCATCTACGCCTGTATGCAGGGCTTTCCGCCGAACGAGGCGCCGCAGCGCACCGAAAAAGACCGCCTCTCGCTGGCGCTGACCAAGCTGCGCGGCATCTATTCCGACAACCTGATCGAGGTCGTCGAATGGTGCATGGCGCTCGATCCGCTGTCGCGCCCGCAGTCGGTGTTTGCCCTGCAAAAAGAGCTGGCGCGCGAAGGCGAGCGGCGCTACACCAAGCTCACCGTCGCTGAAAAAATGCGCCTGCAACTCGATACCCTCGTCTCCGACACGAAGAAAAACGTGCAAAAAATGGGTGAGGCCACCGGCATTGGAGTCAAGCCCAAATGAAATTTTCCGTGTTCCAGGTCAGCCGCTTGGGTGGCCGCGAGAAGAACGAAGACCGCATGGGCTACTGCTATACGCGCGAAGCCGGGTTGTTTGCCCTGGCCGACGGCATGGGCGGGCACCCCGACGGCGAGGTGGCGGCGCAGATCGCGCTGCAGACCGTCTCCGCCCTGTTCCAGCGCCAGGCGCGGCCCAAGCTGCCGGACGTGAAAGAGTTTCTGGCCGAGGCGCTGATGGCCGCGCACCACCAAATCTTGCGCCATGCCATGGACAAGGGCATGGCCGACACGCCGCGCACCACCTTGGTCGCCGCCGTGGTGCAGGACGGGCGCGCCGAGTGGATTCACTGCGGCGACTCGCGCCTGTACATGGTGCGCGGCGGCGAGCTGCTGGCGCGCACGCGCGATCACTCCTATCAGGAGCTGCGCAAAATGGCGATTGCCGGGCTGGAGAAGGTCAACCGCAACGTGCTCTTTACCTGCCTGGGCTCGCCTTCCAAGCCGATTTACGACATCACCGGCCCCGTCACATTGGAGCAGGGCGACCGCATTTTGCTGTGCTCCGATGGCCTGTGGGGCACCTTGAGCGACGACACCATCGTGCGCCAGATCGCCCGCCAGGCGGTGGCGCACGCCGTGCCCGACCTGGTCGAAGACGCCCTGCGCAAGGCCGGCGAGCACAGCGACAACGTCACCGTCATCGCCATGGAGTGGGAGACGCCCGACGCGTTCGCCACCACCCAGGGCATTTCCACCGAAGGCTTCGACGACGATGCCTTTGAATCGACCATCCAGGCCGGGCCAGTGGACGCCATCGTCGATGACCTGGATGACGAGGCCATCGAACGTTCGATCGCCGAGATCAACGAAGCCATCCGCCGTTCGGCGGCGCGCAAAGCCTGAATCCCGTCCCCGGGCGCGGCGCCTGCGTGCGGCGCCGGGGCTTTTTCTTTGGAGCTGCTTTCCATGACTGCATTCACCCGCAGCGGCGCCCGCGCCGCCGACCAGCTGCGCCCGGTGCGCATCACGCGCCACTACACCCGCCACGCCGAAGGCGCGGTGCTGATCGAGTTTGGCGACACCCAGGTGCTGTGCACCGCCTCGGTCGAAGAAAAAGTGCCGCCGCACAAGAAAGGCAGCGGCGAAGGCTGGGTCACGGCCGAATACGGCATGTTGCCGCGCGCCACGCACACGCGCAGCAGCCGCGAAGCGGCGAAGGGCAAGCAGACCGGGCGCACGCAGGAGATCCAGCGCCTGATCGGGCGCAGCCTGCGTGCCGTGTTCGACCTGCAGCAGCTCGGCGAGCGCACCATCACCCTCGACTGCGACGTGCTGCAGGCCGACGGCGGCACGCGCACGGCGGCCATCACCGGCGCCTTCGTGGCCGCGCAAGACGCCGTCAGCCGCCTGCTGGCCGAGGGCAAGCTGGCGCAGTCGCCCATCCTCGGGCCGGTGGCCGCCATCTCCGTCGGCCTGGTGCAGGGCCAGGCGCTGCTCGATCTGGAATACGTGGAAGACTCGGCCTGCGACACCGACATGAACGTCGTCATGACCGGCGCTGGGCATTTCGTCGAAGTGCAGGGCACGGCCGAAGGCGTGGCCTTCACGCGCGAGCAGATGAACCAGCTCCTGGCATTGGCCGAAAAAGGCATTGGGGAGCTGGTGCAGCTGCAGCGCGATGCACTATCAAAATAATAGCTGCTCGCGCTTGCTGTATAAGCCTTAGAGGCAAATTTGACCATGAAAATCGTACTCGCATCGAACAACCAGGGCAAACTCGCCGAGCTGCAAACCCTGTTCGCGCCGCTGGGCGTGCAGCTGGTGGCGCAGGCGCAGCTGGGCGTGGGCGAGGCCCCCGAGCCGCACTGCACCTTCGTCGAAAACGCCCTGGCCAAGGCGCGCTTTGCCGCTGCGCACACCGGCCTGCCGGCCATCGCCGACGACGCCGGCCTGTGCGTGCACGCCTTTGGCGGCCTGCCGGGGGTCGATACCGCCTACTACGCCACCCAGTTCGGCTACGCCAAGGGCGACGACAACAACGTGCGCGCCCTGCTGGAGCAGCTGCAGGGCCACAGCGACCGGCGCGCCGCCATGGTCAGCACCCTGGTGGCGGTGCGCAGCCCGCGCGACCCGGAGCCGCTGATCGCCATGGGCCGCGTCGAAGGCGAGATCACGCGCGAGCGCCGGGGCAGCGGCGGCTTTGGCTTTGACCCGGTGATGCTGCTGCCGGCGCTCGGCCAGACCTTTGCCGAGCTGCCCGCCGAAGTGAAAAACGCCCACAGCCACCGGGGCCGGGCGGCGCAGCAGATGCTGCAACTGCTGCGCGAGCGCTGGCTATGAGCCTGCCCGACATCCAGCACTACCTGCGCCCCGGCCTGCTGCAACTCACCAGCTTGCCGCCGCTGTCGCTGTACGTGCACCTGCCGTGGTGCCTGCTTAAATGCCCGTACTGCGACTTCAACTCGCACGCCTGGCAAAGCAGCACCCAGGGCGCGCTGCCCGAGCAGCGCTACCTCGACGCCCTGATCGCCGACCTCGACGCCGCCCTGCCGCTGATCTGGGGGCGCCAGGTGGTGAGCATCTTCATCGGCGGCGGCACGCCCAGCCTGTTCTCGCCCGAGGCCATCGACCGCCTGCTGTCCGACATCCGCGCGCGCCTGCGCCTGGAGGCTGACTGCGAAATCACCCTCGAAGCCAACCCCGGTACCTTTGAGCGTGACCGTTTTCGCGCCTTTCGCGCCGCCGGCGTCACGCGCCTGTCGGTGGGGGTGCAAAGCTTTGACGACCGCTTCCTCAAAACCCTGGGCCGCGTGCACGACGGCGCCCAGGCGCGCGCTGCACTCACCGAGGCGGCGCAGGTGTTCGAGACCTTCAACCTCGACCTGATGTACGCCCTGCCGGGGCAGAGCCTGGCCGACCTGGAGCGCGACGTGCAAACCGCGCTGTCGTTTGCGCCGCCGCACCTGTCGATTTACCACCTCACCATCGAGCCCAACACCTATTTCGCCAAGCACCCGCCGCGCCAGCTGCCCGAGGGCGACCTGGCCTACGCCATGCTCGACCACATCACCGAGCGCACGGCCCAGGCCGGCCTGGCGCGCTACGAAGTCTCGGCCTACGCGCGCGGCACGGCGCACCAGTGCACGCACAACCTCAACTACTGGCAGTTTGGCGACTACCTGGGCATTGGCGCCGGCGCGCACAGCAAGCTCAGCTTTGCGCACCGCGTCGTGCGCCAGGTGCGCCTGCGCGAGCCGCGCCTGTACATGGACAAGGCCCTGCAGGGCAACGCCGTGGCGCAGGACGAGGAGGTGCGCCGCGCCGATCTGCCGTTTGAGTACCTGCTCAACGCCCTGCGCCTCAAAGACGGTTTTGCGCTGCAAGACTTTTGCGAGCGCACCGGCCAGGCCGTCACCAGCATTGCCGCCGGCCTGGAGGTCGCCGAGCGCAAGGGCCTGATTGCGCGCGACATGGGGCAGGTGCGCCCCACGGAGCGGGGCTTTGATTTTCTGAGCGACCTGCAGGCGCTGTTTCTGCCCGATTGATGGATGGGCGGACGGTGGTGGCACCAGCGTGAGCGTCAGCGCTGGCGCAGCACCACCGCCTCCAGCCCCAGCTCGCGGATGCGCTGCGCCGCCTTGTCCGCCTCCTGCGCCTGGCCAAAGGGGCCGGCGCGCACGCGAAATTGCTCGCCCTTGTTCGTGCCCACGGTTTGTACCTGCACCGGCAGCTTGGCTTTTTGCAGCTGTTTTTGCACCTTTTGCGCGTTCGCGTTGTCGGCAAACACGCCGACGGTGACGTAGTGGCGCGGCCCGCCGGGTTCGCTGTTGTCGGCCGCCGGCACGGGCTTGGCGGCCTCGCGTGCCTTGGCGCCGTCTGGCTCCTTGGCTTTCGCGGTGCTCTTGTCTTTCAGCTTTGCTGTGGGCTTTTCTTTGCTTTTTCCCTGGGCCAGTGGGGATGGCGGTGTTGCCGCCTGTTCCTCGGCGGGGCGTGGCGGTGTGGTGGCCGGCGGCGCGGGCTCGGTCGGCGTGGCCGGGGACTCGGGGGCGGTGGTGTCGGGCGCGGCGCTGGCGGCCCCCGGCGGTGCTGGGGGTGTTGCTGGCGGTGCCGGTGTACTGGGCACGGGCGCAGCTTGGGGGGGCACGGGGTCGGCCAGCTCGTAGGCTGGCGGCGTTTGCCACAGGGCGGCGGCCAGCAGTGCCAGGACGGTGCCCAGGTACAGGGCTGCCAGGCCGAACAGGCTTCGTCGGCTGGGGGCCTGTTGCTGCAGCTGCGCGCGTGCCCGGGCGATGGTGGGGGCCTGCGCCAGTGCCTGCAGCGTGCGCGCCCGCACGTCCTGGTACACCAGGGCGTCACCCCATAGGCCCGGCAGGGCGCAGACCAGGATGAGCAGCGCCAGCCCCAGTCCCAGCTCGATCGGCTGCGCTGGCGCCAGCCAGGGGCGCAGCAGGGCAAACCAGAGCAGCAGCAGGCCTTGCAGCAGGCCGGAATAGAGCAATGCCTGGCTCCAGAGCCGGCGGTACAGCAGCCAGCCCAGGGTGCAGAAGGCGGCCGCGTGGTTCCAGCCGGTGCGGGTGCGCCCCAGGGTTTCAAAGCGGGTGAACGGGGCCGCGTAGTGCGCGCCACCGCTGGCGCCCAGGGCATCCTGGTACAGCTGGTCGATGACGTTGGCGGGGGCGGCGGAGGCAGGGGCGGCCGACATGCCGGCATTGTGCATGGCGCCAGCGCCGCTGCCATGCGAGCGCCCCCCGGGCCGTTGCAGCCATGCAACCTCGGCGTTTATTTGATGCGTCACAACAAAGCGCTAGCGCCACTGCGGCATGATGCCAAGCCGTGAATTCCCGCAGTGCACCCCTTTCGCAACGGCGCCTCGGCCTGGGCATGGCCCTGGCGCTGCTGGCGTTGCTGGGGCAGCTGTACCTGGGCGGTGTCAGTACCGCGCACTGGGCACAGCGGCTGACGCTGCAGTACATGCACAGCGACATCTGCTCGGCCCATGGCGGGCAATTCGCGCCCGCGGACGATGGCGGCAGCCCTCTGCCCGGCGCCCACGGCACGGCCTGCCCGGTGTGCAGCGTGGCCGGCAATGCCAGCGCGCCCGGGCCCCAGGTGCCGGCGTTGGCGCTGCGACCGCCCCTGCCGCAGTCGCTGGCCTGGGCCCCGGCAGCGATCGCCGTGCCGGCGCGCACGCATGAGCGCCCACCGGCACAGGCGCCGCCGGCCTGAGCTGCCCTTTTTTACGCCCCTCGCTTTCCCGATTTTTTCAGGCCCGCCGCCGCGCCCCGGGGCGTGTGTGGCTGCGCCTGTGCTTGTGATTTTTTGCCATGAACCGTTTTGCTTCCCGTTCCCCCGCCGCTGCCGGCCCGCAGCGCCTGGCCCTGCGCCCGCTGTGCGCGCTGCTCGCCGCCCTGCCCCTGTGGGCCGGGGCGCAAGAGGCGCAGCTGGGCACCGTCACCGTGCAATCGCCCAAGGCGGCGGTGCTGCCCCTGGGTGCGGCCGATGCCGATGCGCCCGCCCTGGCGGCCGAGCGCACGCGCAGCAGCGACAGCGCCAGCCTGCTGCTGGGCCTGCCGGGCGTGAGCCTGCAGGGGGCGGGCGGCGTCTCCAGCCTGCCGAGCGTGCACGGCATGACGGACGACCGCCTGCGCATCCAGCTCGACGGCATGGACTTGTATTCGGCCTGCGCCAACCACATGAACCCGCCGCTGTCCTACATCGACCCCACGCGCGTGGGCAAGGTGCGGCTGTTTGCCGGCATCACCCCGGTGAGCGCGGGCGGCGACAGCATTGGCGCCACCATCCAGGTCGAATCGCTGCCGCCTGAATTTGCCGCGCCCGGCCAGGGCACGTTGCTCAAGGGTGAAATGGGCGGCTTTTACCGCAGCAACGGCGCGGCCAGCGGCGGCCATGTGAACGCCACCTGGGCCAACGCGCAGATGAGCCTGCGCTACGACGGCTCCAGCGCCCAGTCCGACAACTACCGCGCCGGCGGCAACTTCCACCCCGCAGGCCCGGCGGCCAGCAACAAGCCGCAGCAGTGGATTGCCGGCGACGAGGTTGGTTCGAGCAGCTACAAGGCGCGCAACCACGCCCTGACCTACGCCCTGCGCAGCGAGGCGCACCTGCTGGAGCTGCGCCTGGGGCAGCAGGACATTCCGTACCAGAACTTTGCCAACCAGCGCATGGACATGACGCGCAACGACAGCAACCAGTTCAACCTGCGCTACCTCGGCCAGTACGACTGGGGCCAGCTGCAGGCGCGCGTGTACCACGAGAAAACCCGCCACGGCATGAACTTCGGCCAGGACAAGCAGTTCTGGTACGGCGCCAGCAACAACGTGCCCGGAATGCCCATGGACACCGAGGGCAAGACCACCGGCGCGCAGCTCAAGGCCGACATCAACTTGAGCGCGCGCGACACCCTGCGCGTGGGCGCCGAGCTGCTGCGCTACCGGCTCGACGACTGGTGGCTGCCCTCGGGCGGCGGCATGGCGCCCA
>JAJTBK010000306.1 GCA_021286965.1 Comamonadaceae bacterium
GGCGCAGAAAGGCATCGGGCAGCTCTTTTTCGTTGTTCGAGGTGATGAACACCAGCGGACGGTGTTGGGCCCGCACCATCTCGCGCGTCTCGTAGCAGTAGAACTCCATGCGGTCGAGCTCGCGCAGCAGGTCGTTCGGGAATTCGATGTCGGCCTTGTCGATCTCGTCGATGAGCAGAACCACGGGCTTGTCGTCCGTGAACGCCTGCCACAGCACGCCTTTGACGATGTAGTTCTGGATGTCCTTGACCTTCTCCTCGCCCAGCTGCGAATCGCGCAGGCGGCTGACCGCGTCGTATTCGTACAGGCCCTGCTGCGCCTTGGTGGTGCTCTTGATGTGCCACTGCAAGAGCGGCATACCGAGCGCTTGCGCCACTTCTTCGGCCAGCAAGGTCTTGCCGGTGCCGGGCTCGCCCTTGATCAGCAGCGGGCGCTGCAGCGTGATGGCGGCGTTGACGGCGAGCATCAGGTCCGGCGTGGCGACGTAGTTGTCAGAACCGTGGAATTTCTTCATGGGACGGGAGAGAAGCTAAGGAAAAAAGGGAATTTGATCGCAATCGGATCTCAATCGCGCGTGGCGTGCCGCTGCACGGCGGCGACGTAGGCCGCGCCGTCGGGCGGGTGGCCCGAGCGCTGGCTGTCGGCCAGCATCTGGCCCAGGCACTCCATGGCCACGTGGTGCGCGGCGTGCAGCGAGGGCCGGCGCCGCGCCAGCAGCTCCACCGCCTGGCGGATGCCGCGCGGCTGGCCGATGCTGCACTGCTCGCTGATCGACAGGTGCATGGACAGGTGCAAAAACGGGTTCGTGCGCTCGGGTTCGAGGTCGTAGTTGCGCGCCACGGCGGCGTCGGCATCGGCCAGCTCGGCGTGGTACTCGGGGTGCTCGGCGATCCACAGGCTGGCCAGCGTCTCGATGGCCTCCATGGGTTGGCCGGCCTGGGTTTTGGCGTGCACGGCGCAGAAGAAGCGCCGCACGTCGGCTTGGGTGGGGTTGAACATGGGGGCAGAGGGTAGCAGGCTCGGGGCGTCAAAGTTTCCAGGCCGGCAGTTGCCAGTTCCAGCGCAGGGCGATGAAGCGCAGGCTCACCGTCACCAGCAGGCAGGCCACCAGCGGCAGCCAGGCGGGGGCATCGAGCTGGCGCAGGCCAACGTCGGCCCAGCCGCCGGCAAAGGCGCACAGGGCGTAGGGGCGGTGGTCGTGCAGGGCCTGGGGAATGTCGTTGCAGACCACGTCGCGCAGCACGCCGCCGGCGACGGCGGTGGTCACCCCCAGGCAGACGGCGAGCAGCGCCGGCGTGCCCTGCGCCATCGCCAGGTCGGTGCCGATGGCGGCAAACAGGCCCAGGCCCAGGGTGTCGGGCCAGCGCATCAGGCGTTCGGTGGGGGCGATGTGGCGCGCGCGCATGAACAGCATGGCGGCCACGCTCAGCGCCATGATGCCCCAGACGTAGTCCACCTGCGCGATCCAGAAAAAGGGCCGGTGGTCGAGCAGCAGGTCGCGCAGCGTGCCGCCGCCAAAGGCGGTGAGGAAGGCGGCGACGCACACGCCCACGGCATCGAGGCGCTTGCGCGCCGCCACGAGCACGCCCGAGAGCGCAAAGGCGGCGGTGGCAGCGATCTCGATCGCCAGGCGCAGGCTGGGCAGCCAGCCCGGTTCGTCCAGGGGCATCATGGGGCGGTTTCCTGGCGCTCCTGGCGCTCCTTGGCCATTTGCTCGACGAGTTGCTGGCGCCCCTGCTTGGCAATCGCCAGCACCACCTCCTTGTTGCGGTGGTGCGGGTACATGCGCTCGATGAGGGCCAGGTTGTGGGCGCGAAAGCGCGCCGTCACGGCCTGCGCTTCGGCCTCGGCCAGGCCCATGGCCTGCAGCACGGTGCGCGCGCTGCCCAGGCTGGCCTCGAACAGCTCGCGCTCGATGTGCTGCACGCCCAGGTCGCGCAGCTGGTACCAGTGCGTGTCGTTGCGCGCGCGTGCGACGATGGTCAGCTGCGGGAAATGCTTGCGCGCCAGCTGCACGATCTTGAGCGACTGCTCGGGCGTATCGACCGCCACCACCAGCACCCGCGCCTGCGCCGCGCCGGCGCTGCGCAGCAGCGCCAGGCGCGTGGCGTCGCCGTAGTGCACGCGGTAGCCAAAGGTGCGTGCCACTTCGAGCATTTCCACGCTGTGGTCGAGCACCGTGGTCGGCACGCCCTGCGCCAGCAGCACGCGCGCCACGATCTGGCCGTAGCGGCCAAAGCCGGCGATCAGTACCGGCGCCTGCGGCGGCGGCTCGGGCAGGGGCTGCTCGGCGCCGGCGCCGTCCAGGTGCGGCAGCCGCCGGCGTTCGAGCAGCGCCAGCAGCAGCGGCGACAGCAGCATCGACAACGCCACCGCCCCGGTCAGCAGCGAGGCCGTGGCCGGCGCCAGCACCTGCTCGGTGGCAGCGGTCTGGAAGACGACGAAGGCAAATTCCCCGCCCTGCGCCAGGATCAGGGTGAACAGCGGGCGCTCCTGGCGCGTGATGCCCGCGCCCCAGGCCAGCAGGTACATCACCACCGCTTTGAGGGCGAGAAAGCCCAGCACCAGGGCCGCCATCAGCAGCGGCGCGCGCCAGAGGGCGCCAAAGTCGATGCTCATGCCCACGGCCATGAAGAACAGGCCCAGCAGCAGGCTCTTGAAGGGCTCGATGTCGCTTTCGAGCTCCTGGCGGAACTCGCTGTCGGCCAGCAGCACCCCGGCGAGGAAGGCGCCCAGCGCCATCGACAGGCCCAGCGCCAGCATCAGCATCGCCATGCCGACCACCAGCAGCAGCGCGGCGGCGGTAAAAATCTCGGGCGTGCGGCTTTGTGCAATCCAGCGCAGCAGCGGGCGCAGCAGCCAATGCCCGCCCAGCACCACGGCGCCGACCACGGCCACGGTCTTGAGCGCCTGCAGCATGGCGTGACCGGCCTCGGGGTGGCTGCCGGCAGCGCCGACGACGCCGCCCAGCAGCGGCAGCAGCGCCAGGATGGGGATGGCGGCAATGTCCTGGAACAGCAAAATCGAAAACGCCGCCTGCCCGCTGCCCGAGCGCAGCTGGCCGCGCTCCGACAGCACCTGCAGCGCCATCGCCGTGGACGACAGCGCCAGCCCGAGCGCACCCACCAGCGCCACGCGCCAGGGCTGGCCCAGCAGCCAGGCGGCGCCTGCCAGCAGCGCCGTGCAGCCCAGCAGCTGCGCCCCGCCCAGGCCGAGGATGGGGCGGCGCAGGCTCCACAGGCGCTGCGGCTGCAGCTCCAGCCCGACCAGGAACAGCATCAGCACGACGCCGAACTCGGCAAATTCCAGCGTGCTCTGCACGTCGCGCACCAGCGCCAGGCCCCAGGGACCGATGGCAATGCCCGCCGCCAGGTAGCCGATGATGGCGCTCATGCCCAGCGCCCGCACCACCGGCACGGCGAGCACGGCCGCCGTCAGATAGACAAAACCAAAAGTCAACCAGGAAGGAGCGTGGGCCATGGGCAAGCAGGAGCAATGCGGGCGGTAGGGGTGGGAATGGATTGTGGCAGCGCCTTGGGCGCAACGTGCGCAGCCCCCTGGGGGTTGACCGGCGTACTCTGCTTTTGATAGCTGCTCGCGCTGTCCCCGTGCCGCTGTCCGCCATTTTTTGTGCTTAATATGCATACTTTCCAATTGGGGGAGCTTGCTGCCATGGATCTGTCCACCTGGCTGGCGTTTTTTGCCGCCGCCTGCCTGATCGCCATCTCGCCCGGTTCGGGCGCCGTGCTCAGCATGAGCCATGGCCTGGCCTATGGCGTGCGCGCCGCCAGCGCCACCATCCTCGGGCTGCAGCTGGGGCTGTTGACCATTTTGGTGATCGCTGGCGCCGGCCTGGGCTCGCTGCTGCTGGCGTCGGAGACCGGGTTTGCCATCGTCAAGGTGCTGGGCGCGCTCTACCTCATCTACCTCGGCTGGCAGCAGTGGCGCGCCGATGCCGCCGTACCCCTGGCCGGCGCCGCCGCTGCCACGCCCCTGCCCTGGCGCCGGCGCTGCCTGACGGGCTTTTTAACCAACGCCACCAACCCCAAGGGCATCATCTTCATGGTGGCGGTGCTGCCACAGTTCATGCAGCCCGGGCGCGCGCTGTGGCCGCAGCTGCTGGTGATGGGCGCGACCCTGGTGGCGGTTGATGTCTGCGTCATGCACGGCTACGCCGCTGGCGCCAGTGCCCTGCGCCGCCTGCTGCGCAGCAGCCGTGCGCTGCGGCTGCAAAATCGCCTCTTCGGCGGCCTGCTGATGGCCGTCGGCGCCGGCCTGTTCTTCGTGCGGCGCAGTCCGGCGGCCTGACCTGGGGGCCTGTCAGGCGCACGCAGGCTGCAGCGGCTACAAACACCGTTTTCGCAAAGGAGTGCCCCATGCCCGTCGTCGTGGTCGCCCAGCCCAAGGGCGGCGTCGGAAAATCCACCCTGGCCACGCAGATCGCCGGCTACTGGGCCCACTGCGGCCACGCCGTGCTGCTGGGCGACAGCGACCGCCAGCAGTCCGCCAGCGGCTGGCTGGCGCAGCGCCCGGCGCACCTGCCGGCCATTGCGCGCTGGGAGCTGCAGCCGGACTTCCTCACCCGCCCACCGGCGGGCGCCAGCCACGTCGTCATCGACACCCCGGCCGGCGCCCATGGCTGGCGCCTGGGCGATTTGCTGCGCAGCGCCGACAAGCTCATCGTGCCGCTGCAGCCCGGGCGTTTTGACATGGCGGCCACGCACGGCTTCCTGGCCGAACTGCGCCAGCAGCGCGGCGCGCGCCAGGTGGCCATCGGCCTGGTGGGAATGCGCGTCAACCCGCGCACCCTGGCAGCGGCGGCGCTGCGGGACTTTGTCGCCGCCACCGGCTTGCCGCTGCTCGCCGGCCTGCGCAGCACGCAAACCTACGTGCGCCTGGCCGAACAGGGCCGCAGCCTGTTCGACGAGCCCCCGGGCCGCGTCGCCGCTGATGTGGCGCAGTGGCAGGGGCTGCTGCAGTGGCTCGATGCGTGAATCTGTCAGGCTGGTGCTGCACCCGGCTGGGGTGGCTCGGCACCGGACGCTGCCGGCGTGGGAGCAGCGCTGGTTTTGGGCATTGGAATCCAGGTTTGTGTGCCGACCTGGGCGATCTGCAGATCGGAACTGAGTTCGCTAGCTTGCTGCATGGCCTGGATGCGGGCCAGGGTTTCCGGGCCGCAGGGCACGCCGTTGGGCTCGAGGTAAAAGTATTGGGCTGGCAGCTGTGCCGGGTGCAGGTCGGTGACCGTGGCCTCGGCGGCGGGCATGGGGGCCAGTGGCGCGTTGCTGCGGGCGATGCCGTCGTTCAGGCGTTCTTGCAGCGCCTGGCCGGCCTTGGCCGTGTGCTGGGCCAGGGATTTGGATGATTGCACCAGGCGATTGCCAGCGCCCGAAAGCAGCTGCTGCAGGCGCTCGCCATCGTCGGTTTTGAATTCTTTGAGAGTGGTGGGGGCGACACCGGTGTGATCGAACTCCAGATACGGAGCCTCGCCAAAACCCAGAAAGCGGGCTACGAACACTGTCGGAATACTCAGGCGCGTGGTGTTGTAAATGCGCACGGCTTCGTTATATGACTGGCGGGCGGTTTGAATTTCTGCCTCGCAGCCTTGGATGCTGTCGATCAGACGGTGATATTGCCCATCGGCCTTGAGTTCCGGAAAGCGATCGGCCATGCCGCGAATATTGGTCAGCAGGGTGCCCGATTGCTGATACGCCGCCGTCATCGCACTGGAGCTGTCGTCGGCCGATATTTTCAAGTGGGTGAACTGCTCGGCTTCCTGGTAAGACTTGACGACGTCGATCAGCTGGTTGATGAGCGAGAGCTTCTTGCTGATCGCCACCTGGGTATTGGAGGCGCGCTGCTTGATGGTTTGCGCCTGTGCCTGCAAGCCGTTGTAGGCGCGTAAAGCAATAAATCCGGCCACCGCCAGCAGTGCCAGGGCAAGCCAAAAAATGGTGCTCAGGAAACTCAGAAAACCCTGCATATCAACGCCTCTCTTTCCTACCAGTGATGTGAATGGAAGCGCAGATTATGCAAGGGGCATCTCAGGCCGCCGCCGCCGGTATGTCGGCCGCCCCGCCAAAGCCGTTTTGCCGCCAGGCTTCAAACACGGTGACGGCGACGGCGTTGGACAGGTTCAGGCTGCGCTGCTCGGGCCGCATCGGCAGGCGCAGGCGCTGGGCGGGGGCGAAGGTTTCGCGCAGCGCGGGGGCCAGGCCGCGCGATTCGGCGCCAAAGACGAAGTAGTCGCCGGGCGCAAAGCGTTGGTCATAGACCGAGCCTGAGCCGCGCGTGGTCATGGCGAACAGGCGCGCCGGGTCGGGCTGCTGCTGCGCTAGGAAGGCGGCCCAGTCGGCGTGGCGCTGCACCGGAGCGTACTCGTGATAGTCGAGCCCGGCGCGGCGCATGAGCCGATCCTCCATGGAAAAGCCCAGTGGCTCGATCAGGTGCAGGCGGCAGCCGGTGTTGGCGGCCAGGCGGATGATGTTGCCGGTGTTCGGCGGGATTTCGGGCTCGACCAGGACGATATGGAACATGGCGCGTATTTTCGTTGCCATTTCAGGGCGTGCGCGCCAGCACCAGGGCGCTGACGCTGGCGGCGCCCGCCTGGTGCAGCACGGCGGCGGCGGCCTGCAAGGTGGCGCCGGTGGTCATGACGTCGTCGATCAGCAGCAGGTGGCGGCCAACGAGCTGCGGCGCCAGCAGGGGCTCGGCGGCGAAAGCGCCTTGCAGGTTGCGCAGGCGCTGGGCGCGCGCCAGGCCGCTTTGCGCCGGTGTGGCGTGCAGGCGCAGCAGCGCCTGGGGCTGCACCTTGCGCGGCGCCAGGGCACGGGCCAGCAGCAGGGCCTGGTTGAAACCGCGTTGGCGCAGGCGTGCCGGCGCCAGCGGGATGGGCAGCAGCAGGTCGGCATCCTCCAGTACCGGCTCGACCCCCGGCAGGCTGCGCAGCAGCTGCGCCAGGCTGCGCGCCCAGCCCGGGTCGCCGTGGAATTTGAAGGCGGCGAGCACGTCGGCCCAGGGGTAGGCGTAATCAACCCCGGCCCAGCAGCGCGCCAGCCCCAGCGGCTGGCGCAGGCAGGCGCCGCACAGGGGCGCGCCGCCGGCCAGGGGCAGGGCGCAGCCCTGGCAGCGTGGCTGCAGCGGCGCAAATTGCTGCACGCAGTCATGGCACAGGCGTGTGCTGGGCCAGCGCTGGCAGATGGCGCATTGGCTGGGCGCGGCGCGCAGTGCCTGCGAAAGCCCTGTCAGCCATGGGTGGTGCATGGCCTCAATATACTCGCGGGCTCTGATGACCGAACCCCTGCCCCCCACCCTGGACCCCGTTGCCGCTGCCCGCTGGCAGGCGGTGGCACCCGCGCAATCGCCCTGGCTGCACGAGGAGGTGGCGCGGCGGATGCAAGAGCGCCTGCAGTGGATGCGCCAGCCGCCCAGCGCCTGGTGCCACTGGGAGCCGGTGCGCGGCGGCCTGGAGGTGCACGCGCTGATTGCCGAGCGCTATCCGCAGGCGGCCTGCACGGTGTACGAAGCGCCCGAGCGCCTGGCGGCGGCGCAGGCGGCGCTGGGCAGCAAGTGGTGGTCGCCGGCGCACTGGCGCGCCAGTGCCGCGCGCTTTGCCGAGCCCGAGCCGACGAGCGTGCAGATGCTTTGGGCCAACATGCTGCTGCACATGGCGCCGGCGCCGCAGGCGCTGCTGGCACGCTGGCAGCGCGCCATCGCCACCGATGGGTTCTTGATGTTTTCCTGCCTGGGCCCCGATACGCTGCGCGAGCTGCGCTGGCTGTACCAGGCGCTGGACTGCCCGCCCTGCGGCCACGAGCTGACCGACATGCACGACTGGGGCGACATGCTGGTGCAAAGCGGCTTTGCCGAGCCGGTGGTGGACATGGAGCGCATCACCCTCACCTTTGCCAGCGCCGCGCGGGCGTTGCAGGAGCTGCGCGGCCTGGGCATCAACCTGCACCCGCAGCGCTTTGCCGGCCTGCGCACCCCGGCCTGGCGCGCGCGCCTGGAGCAGGCGATGACGGAGCGGCTGATGGATTCGGATGGCCAGATTGCGCTCACCTTCGAGGTCATCTACGGCCATGCCTTCAAGGCCGCGCCGCGCGCCAAGGTGCAGGCCAGCACCTCGGTGTCGCTGCAGGACATGCGCGCCATGCTGCGCGAGCGCTGAGAAACCTCGAATGCAAACGCGGCTCCCTTGATATGCCGCGCCACCGGCACTGGGGCTTTCGTGTACGGTGGCAGTCTTTGATCTTGGCCTGTGGATGGCTTTCGCATGAATAAACGCAATGCTATAAATTTAATAGCTGCTAGCGCTCTATGGGCGGGCGCTGGTGGCCTTTTGTCTGCTTGTTCTGAGAAAAAACCGGCGTTTCGCGGCATGGATGTCTCGGGCGCCGACTACGCGCGCGACCTGCCGCTGACCGACCACAACGGCCAGCCGCGCCACCTGCAGGACTTTCGCGGCAAGGTGGTGATCGTGTTCTTTGGCTACACCCAGTGCCCGGACGTGTGCCCGACTTCGATGCAGGAGCTGGCGGAGGCCAAGCAGCTGCTGGGCGCAGACGGCGAGCGCTTGCAGGGCATCTTCGTCACCGTCGATCCCGAGCGCGACACGCCCGAGGTGCTCAAGGCCTACATGGCCAACTTTGACCCGAGCTTTCTCGCCCTGCGCGGCACGCCCGAGCAGCTCGCCGCCGTCGCCAAAGATTTCAAGCTGTATTACAAAAAGGTCGAGGGCAAGACGGCCAGCAGCTACACCATGGATCATTCAGCCGGCAGCTACCTCTACGACCCGCAGGGCCGGCTGCGCGTCTACCACCGCTACGGCAGTGGTGCCCAGGCGCTGGCCGAGGATGCGCGCACGCTGCTGCAGGGCTCGTAGTCGGCGGCATAAAAAAAGCCCCGGCAGGCGTGCTGCACGGGGCTGGGGTGGCAGGCCGGAGGCGGCTTACACCACGCCTTGGGCGATCATGGCATCGGCCACCTTGACGAAGCCGGCGACGTTGGCGCCGTCGATGTAGCTCACCGAGCCGTCGGCGCGCTGGCCGTACTTCAGGCAGGCGGCGTGGATGCCCTGCATGATGATCAGCAGGCGCGCGTCCACCTCTTCGGCCGTCCAGGACAGGCGCATGGCGTTCTGGCTCATCTCCAGGCCCGAAGTGGCGACGCCGCCGGCGTTGCTGGCCTTGCCCGGGGCGTAGAGCACGCCGGCCTTTTCAAAGGCTTTGGCGGCCTCGATGGTCGAGGGCATGTTCGCGCCTTCGGCCACGCACAGCACGCCGTTGGCGATCAGCACCTTGGCATCGTTTTCGTCGAGCTCGTTCTGCGTGGCGCAGGGCAGGGCGATGTCCACCTTGATGTGCCAGGGCGTCTTGCCGGGCAGGAATTCGGCGTTCACCTTCTTGGCGTAGTCGCCCACGCGGCCATAGTGGTGGTTCTTCACTTCCATCAGGATGGCGAGCTTCTCGGGCGTGAAGCCCGCCGGGTCGTACACCGTGCCCGAGGAGTCGGACACCGTCACCACCTTGGCGCCCAGCTGCATGGCTTTTTCCACTGCGTACTGTGCCACGTTGCCCGAACCGGAGACCGACACCACCTTGCCCGCCAGGCTCTGGCCGCGCGTCTTGAGCATTTCTTGCGCAAAGTACACCGTGCCGTAGCCGGTGGCCTCGGGGCGGATGAGCGAGCCGCCAAACGACAGGCCCTTGCCCGTGAACACGCTGGCGGCGCTGTTGGCGAGCTTTTTGTACATGCCGGCCATGTAGCCCACTTCGCGCCCGCCGACGCCGATGTCGCCGGCCGGCACGTCGGTGTCGGGGCCGACGTGGCGGAACAGCTCGGTGACGAAGGCCTGGCAAAAGCGCATGACTTCGGCCGGGCTCTTGCCCTTGGGATCAAAGTCGGAGCCGCCCTTGCCGCCGCCCATGGGCAGGGTGGTCAGGGCGTTCTTGAAGGTCTGCTCAAAGGCCAGGAACTTGAGCACCGACTGGTTCACCGAGGGGTGAAAGCGGATGCCGCCCTTGAACGGGCCGATGGCCATGCTGTGCTGGATGCGAAAGCCCCGGTTGACCTGGGTTTGGCCCTTGTCGTCCATCCAGCTGACGCGGAACTGGATGATGCGCTCAGGCTCGACCAGGCGCTCGAGCAGGCCGTGTTCGGCGTACTTGGGGTGTTTTTCAATGAAGGGCCAGAGGCTTTCCATGACCTCGGTCACGGCTTGCAGGAACTCGGGCTGGCCCGGGTTGCGGGCGGCGACATATTCCAGAAATTGGCCTACGGATGCGTACTTCATAGAAAAACCTTCAGAACGGACAGAGAGTTATGCGGCGTTGCAACATGACATTATGCCCAAAATGTATGCATCGATGCATAACTTCGGCATCACCTTGGTGCATAACCTGCGGAATGGCCTTCTCCTGGTGCATCCTCCGCGCCATCGTGGTGCGGATGGCGGTGCTGCGGCGGCGCCCATAGCAGGTGGGCATCGAGCTGCAGGCGCGCCTGGGCCTGGAGCGCATCCAGGGCCGCGCTGTCGGCCAGCTGGCGCGCTTCCAGGGCGCTGCGCTGGGCCTGCAGCAGCTCCATCAGCGGCGTCTCGCCCAGGGCGTAGGCGCGCTCTTGCAGGGTGGCGCTTTCCTGCAACTGCGCCAGGGCCTGGCGCTGCTGCGCCAGCTGTTGCAGGCTGTTGACGGCTTCGTGGGCGCGCTGCTGGGCATCCAGGGCGACGCGCTGGCGCACCTGCTCCAGCGCCTGCGCCGCCATGTCGGCCTGGGCCTGGGCCGCGTGGGCATCGGCCTCGCGCCCGGCGCTGCCCAGCGGCAGTGACAGGTACAGGCCCACCACCCGTTCCT
>JAJTBK010000309.1 GCA_021286965.1 Comamonadaceae bacterium
ACAACAGTTACCTGCACGCCGTACTGCGCACGCGCCGGGGCATACCGGTGTCGCTGGCGGTGCTGTGGCTGGAGCTGGCGCAGGCCATCGAGCTGCCGGTGCGGGGCGTGGCCTTCCCGGGGCACTTTCTCGTCAAGGTGCTGCTGCCGCAGGGGCAGGTGTTGCTCGATCCGCTGACCGGGCAATCCCTCTCGCGCCAGGCGTTGCTGGGCCAGCTCGAACCATTTTTGCGCCGCCATGGCTGGCAGGGGGAGGAGGATATGCTGCCGCTGGAGCTGTACCTGCAGCCGGCGGGGCGGCGCGACATTCTGGCGCGCATGTTGCGCAACCTGAAGGAAATCCACCAGGCGCAGCGCGACGACGCGCGCCTGCTGGCGGTGCTCGATCGGCTCATCGTGCTGCAGCCCCAGGCCTGGGATGAGTGGCGTGACCGGGGGCTGGTGCACGCCGAATGCGGCCATTATCCGCAGGCCGTGGCCGATCTGGAAAACTACCTCGCCCATGTGCCGCAGGGGCCCGAGGTGCAGGCGCTGGTGCAGCGCCTGGGTGCGCTCAAGGCGCCTTGACGGCCAGCACCGGGCAGGGTGCGCTCATCAAAATTTCCTGCGCCATGCTGCCCAGCAGCAGCTTGCCGACGGCGGTGCGCTTGCGCAGGCCGATGACCAGCAGCGAGATCTGCTCGGCGTCGATCAGGTGCAAAATTTCATCGAGTGTGCTGTTGCCGCGCACAAATTGCTTGAACTCCGCCTGGATGGGGAGCTGGGCCAGGCGTTCTTCGACGCGCTCGACCTCATAGCCGTTGACGATGGTGTCGTCCTGGCTGCCGCCGGGGGCAGCGTTGACGACGATCAGCCGTTCGCTGCGGCGGGTGGCGACTTCGATGGCTTTGTCCAGCGCGGCCTGGCCTTCTGGGCGGGCCACATAGGCGACGAGAATGGTCATGACTGTCTTCCTGCTGTGATGGTAAAAGGGGTAAGCGGTTTGCGCTTGCCCCGCAGCATACCGAGAAAAACAGTGGCCTTACACCAGATGCACGGCCTGTAATTCCTTTTTCAGGTAGGCGTACAGCAGCGGCGCCGCCACCAGCCCGGCAGGGCCGAAAACCGCCTCGGCAGTGAACATCACGGCCAGCAGCTCCCATACGCCGATGTGCGTGCGCCGGCCCACCACCTTGGCGTTGATGACGTATTCGGCCTTGTGGATCAGCACCAGGAATCCGAGGCAGGCGAGCGCGGCCATGGGCGAGACCGACAGGCCGACGATGGTGATGACGACGTTGCACAGCAGGTTGCCAACGATGGGAATCAGCCCGGCCAGAAAGGTGAGCGTGATCAGCGCTGGCGTGTACGGCAGCTCCAGGTGCCACAGTGGCAACAGCACCAGCAGGAAAATGGCCGTCAGCAAGGTGTTGAAGGCAGCGATCCAGAACTGTGCGGCGACGATTTGGCGAAACGCCTCGCCCAGGTAGCGGATGCGCTGCACCAGCGCCTGCACCAGGGGTTTGCGCCCTGGCCCCAGGTGGCGCACGGCCGCCAGGGCGCCGATCAGCAGGCCCACATAGGCGTGCAGCAGGCCGCCGAGCCAGGCGCGCCCGGCGGTGGCCAACATGCCGGCCTTGGCGGCGAGGTAGGCGGCCAGGGTGCGCTGGATGTCGGCCGCACCCTCGGGCAGCTGGGTGGCTACTTCAATGGGCAGCTTGTCGCGCAGTTCCAGCACGGTGCGCGCCATGAAATCGAGCAGCTCGCGGTATTGCG
>JAJTBK010000311.1 GCA_021286965.1 Comamonadaceae bacterium
CCAGTCAGTCTTGGGCCCGTCGTCCACGCTGCGAACCATTTCGCCGCGCTTACCGACTGGGCAGAAAACCTCGCGATATTTCACGCGAAGCCTTGCATTGTCGCAGCGCCTGACTGCAAAGTCAAGCGCTATACCACGAAAGTTCAGGTGGGCAGCTGCAGGTACTGCTGCGCCAGCGCCACAAAAGCGCCCAGTTGCGGCGCACCGCCGAGCTCTTCTTGCAAGATGGCGGCGACGCGCGGCGCCAGCGCGGCGGCGCGGCGCGCATCGAGGAACAGCAGGCGGCTGCGCCGCGCCAGCACGTCTTCGACCGTGCGCGCGTATTCGTAGCGCGCGGCAAAGCGCACCATGGCCTCGCTCAGGCCCTCGGCCAGCCAGACGTCGGCGCCCGGCAGCTGCTGCAGGCAGGCGGCCTCGCTGCCATAGGAGTGCGCGCCCTGGGCATCGCACATGCGCTGGCGCGGCGCCTGCGCGGGCGCACCCACCAGGCGCAGCTCACGCGTCACGCCGGCGGGCCGCGCCGGCAGCAGGCCGGCATCGAAGCATTTGCCGAGCACGTCCTCGGCCATGGCGCGGTAGGTCGTCCATTTGCCGCCGGTAACGGTGACCAGGCCACTGCTGCTGGCGAGCACCGTGTGCTCGCGGCTGATGGCCTTGGTGTTGCCGCCGTCGTCCTCGGGCGGCTTGACCAGGGGGCGCAGGCCGACCCAGATGCTGCGCACGTCGGCCGCCGTCGGCGCCCGCTCGAGGTATTGGGCCGATTCGCGCAGGATGAAATCCACTTCCTCTTTGAACGCCTGCGGCTCGCGCGCCAGATCCTGGCGCGGGCTGTCGGTGGTGCCCAGGATGAGCTTGCCCAGCCAGGGCACGGCGAACAGCACGCGCCCGTCGGCCGTCTTGGGCACCAGCAGGGCGTGGTCGGAGGGCAGAAACTCACGATCAACGACAATGTGCACGCCCTGGCTGGGCGCCACCATGGGGCGCACGCTCTTGCCCAGGGCCTGGCCGTCCTGCTGGCGCAGTTCATCGACCCAGACGCCCGTGGCGTTGACCACGGCACGCGCGCGCACCTGCAGGCGTGCGCCGCTCTCGGCGTCCTCACACTCCAGGCCCACGACCTTGCCGCCCTCGTGCAGCAGGCCGCGTACCGGGCAGTAGTTGAGCAGCAGCGCGCCCTGGGCGGCGGCCGTGCGCGCCAGCGCCAGCGCCAGGCGGGCGTCGTCGAACTGGCCGTCCCAGTACTTGACGCCGCCCTTGAGGCCGGCGCGACGCGCCGTTGGCAGGCAATGCAGGGTGCGCGCCGGGCTCAGGAATTCGGTCGCGCCCAGGCCGGCCTTGCCGGCGAGGGCGTCGTACATCTTCAGGCCGACGCCGTAGAACGGCGTCTCCCAGATTTTGTAGGAGGGCATGACGAAGGCCAGCGGCTGCGCCAGGTGCGGGGCATTCGCCAGCAGCGTGGTGCGCTCGTGCAGCGCCTCGCGCACCAGGGCGACGTTGCCCTGCGCCAGATAGCGCACGCCGCCGTGCACCAGCTTGGTGGCGCGCGACGAGGTGCCTTTGGCAAAGTCATGCGATTCGAGCAGCACGACGGAAAAGCCGCGCGCGGCGGCGTCCAGCGCCACGCCCAAGCCGGTGGCGCCGCCGCCGACCACGGCCAGGTCGTAGGTGTGGGGCGCGCGCAGGCGCTGCAACAGGGCGGCGCGGTCGGTGCTTTGGGGTTGGGGAGCGGGAGAGGTCATGGTGTCGATTGTCCGCCGAAGGGCGGGGTTTGCCTAGGGTTTACCCTAGTATCCAGAAAACAGGGCCGGTTTTCGCGCCTGCCAGCCCCCGCAGGGGCCGGCAGGCGACGGCCGGTGCGCTTAGCGCACCTTGCCGTTCTTCCAGGCTTGCAGCAGGTTGTCGTAGCCGATGGTTTCACCCTTGGGCTTTTCGTTCTCGAGCTTCTTCCAGGGTGCGTGCTCGCTGGAGAGCCACTTGTCCGGATCGCTCTTCGGGTTGAGCTTGGGCGCGCAGTGCGCCATGCCCGCGCGCTCCAGGCGCGCCATGACGTTGTCCATCTCGTTGGCCAGGTTGTCCATGGCGGCCTGCGGGGTCTTTTCACCCGTCACGGCCTGGGCCACGTTCTTCCACCACAGCTGCGCGAGCTTGGGGTAGTCGGGCACGTTGTTGCCGGTGGGCGTCCAGGCGACGCGTGCAGGGCTGCGGTAGAACTCGATCAGGCCGCCGTATTTGTTGGCGTTCTTGGTGAAGTAGTCGCTGCGGATGTCCGAGTCACGGATGAAGGTCAGGCCGTGGATGGACTTTTTCAGCGACGTGGTCTTGGCGGTCACGAACTGCGCGTACAGCCAAGCTGCGGCCGTCTTGTTCGGGTCCTGGTCCTTGAAGAAGGTCCAGCTACCGACGTCCTGGTAGCCGTTTTGCATCCCCTGCTTCCAGTACGGGCCGTTGGGGCCGGGGGCCATGCGCCACTTGGGCGTGCCGTCGGCGTTGACCACGGGCAGGCCGGGCTTGGTCATGTCGGCGGTGAAGGCCGTGTACCAGAAGATCTGCTGCGCGATCTGGCCCTGGGCCGGCACGGGGCCGGCTTCACCAAACGTCATGCCCATGGCTTCCTTGGGCGCGTACTTCTTCATCCAATCGACGTACTTGGTGAGGGCGTAGACGGCCGCCGGCGAGTTGGTGGCGCCGCCGCGCGCCACGCTGGCGCCCACGGGGGTGCACTTGTCGTCGGCGACGCGGATGCCCCACTCATCGACCGGGAAGCCGTTGGGGATGCCCTTGTCGGCCGCGCCAGCCATGGACAGCCAGGCATCGGTGAAGCGCCAGCCGAGCGACGGGTCTTTCTTGCCGTAGTCCATGTGGCCGTGGATCGGCTTGCCGTCGATCTGCTTGACGTCGTTGCTGAAGAAATCGGCGATGTCTTCGTAGGCGCTCCAGTTCAGCGGCACGCCCAGGTCGTAGCCGTACTTGGCCTTGAATTTTTGCTGCAGATCCTTGCGCGCGAACAGGTCGGCGCGGAACCAGTAGAGGTTGGCGAACTGCTGGTCGGGCAGCTGGTAGAGCTTGCCGTCGGGCGCGGTGGTGAAGCTGGTGCCGATGAAGTCCTTGAGGTCCAGGCCCGGGTTGGTGAACTCCTTGCCGGCGCCGGCCATGTAGTCCGACAGGTTCATGATCTTGCCGTAGCGGTAGTGCGTGCCGATCAGGTCGGAGTCAGAGATCCAGCCGTCGTAGATGCTCTTGCCCGACTGCATCGAGGTCTGCAGCTTCTCGACCACGTCGCCTTCCTGGATCAGGTCGTGCTTGACCTTGATGCCGGTGATTTCCTCGAACGCCTTGGCCAGGGTCTTGGACTCGTACTCGTGCGTGGTCAGGGTCTCGGAGACGACGGCGATCTCCTTCACGCCCTGGGCCTGCAGCTTTTTGGCCGCTTCGATGAACCACTTCATCTCGCTCAGCTGCTGCTCTTTGCTCAGGGTCGATGGCTGGAACTCACTGTCGATCCACTTCTTGGCCTCGGCCTCGCCCGCCCAGGAGGCCTGGCCCAGGGCCAGCGCGGCGGCGGCGAACGCAATCGCTTTCCATTGCATTTTCATTGTCAGTCTCCTCACGTCCTACTCCCCAATGGACAAAGGGCCGCCAACCTCGGGGGAGGGACGGGCGCGGCCCACTTCAAAAAAGAGAGCTGCTCGCGCTTGCTGCACAAGGGTTTTAGCATGTTTTATGCTTGAAAACCTTGCTGGGCAAGCGCGAGCAGCTATCATTTTTTTATCACCCTTTGCGCAGCAGCAGCGCCAGCACGGCCATGGAGGCCACGAAGCTGATCCACACCGAGGGCTCGGCCTGCAGACTGAACCAGCCCTGCAGCTTCTCGCCCAGCCCCACCCAGATGAGGTTGATGTAGGCGGCACTGAGCAGGCCGATGAAGAGCCGGTCGCCGCGCGTGGTGGCGATCGGCAACCAGCCCTTGCGCAGGCGCGTGGGGCATTTGATTTCCCACACCGTCATGCCCACGAGCATGAGTGCGATGCAGCTGAAAAAAACGGCCACCGGGGTGGTCCAGGCCATCCACTCAAACATGTCGGCGCCTCCTTAAACGCGGCCCATCGCAAAGCCTTTTGCGATGTAGTGGCGCACAAACCAAATCACGATGGCACCGGGCACGATGGTGAGCACGCCGGCAGCGGCGAGCGTCGCCCAGTCCATGCCGCTGGCGCTGACGGTGCGCGTCATCGTCGCCACGATGGGCTTGGCGTTGACGCTGGTGAGCGTGCGCGCCAAGAGCAACTCCACCCACGAGAACATGAAGCAGAAGAACGCCGCCACGCCCACGCCCGCCTTGATGAGCGGCAGGAAGATGGTGAAGAAAAAGCGCGGGAAGCTGTAGCCGTCGATGTACGCCGTCTCGTCAATCTCGCGCGGAATGCCGCTCATGAAGCCTTCCAGAATCCACACCGCCAGCGGCACGTTGAACAACAGGTGCGCCAGCGCCACCGCCAGGTGCGTATCCATCAGCCCCACAGTGGTGTAGAGCTGGAAGAACGGCAGCAGGAACACGGCGGGCGGCGTCATGCGGTTGGTCAGCAGCCAGAAAAACACGTGCTTGTCGCCCAGGAACTGGTAGCGCGAAAAGGCATAGGCCGCCGGCAGCGCCACGGTGAGCGAGATCACCATGTTGATGCCGACGTAGATCAGGCTGTTGATGTAGCCCGAGTACCAGCTCTCGTCGGTGAAGATGGTTTGGTAGTTGGCCCAGGTGAAATGCTGCGGCCACAGCGAGAAGCTCGACAGGATCTCCTCGTTGG
>JAJTBK010000326.1 GCA_021286965.1 Comamonadaceae bacterium
AGGGCGAGAGCGGCTTGCCGATGGTGTCCTCAACCTTGGGCAGGCCCGGGTGGTCGCCGTAGGTGCTGCTGCTGGCGGCGTAGGTGAAGCTGCGCACCTGGGCGTCGCGCGCGGCCAGCAGCATGTTCAAAAAGCCGGAGATGTTGGTGGCGTTGCTGGCCAGCGGATCGGCGATGCTGCGCGGCACACTGCCGAGCGCCGCCTGGTGCAAGACGTGATCGACGCCGGCGCAGGCGCGCTGGCAATCTTCCAGCCCCCGAATGTCGCCTTCGAGGAATTGGAACCTCGCCCACTGCGCCGGGCTGACCAGGGTTCGCACCTCGTCCAGGTTGCGTTGGTGGCCAGTGGCAAAGTTGTCCAGGCCGACGACGCGCTGCTCGAGCTGGAGCAGGGTTTCGAGCAGGTTGCTGCCGATGAAGCCGGCGACGCCGGTGATGAGCCAGGTGCGGGGCTGGGCTGGCAGCTCGGCCTGCAGGGCGGAGTAGGTGCTGGCCATGCTCACAGCCTGGCGTCGGCCACGCCCAGCGGCAAGAGGCCCTTGACGTCAAACAGCACGGCGCCGGGCTGGCCCAGGGCCTGGATGCCGGCGGCGCCCAGGGTGAGAAACTCGCGGTGGCCCACGGCCAGGACGATGGCGGCGTACTGGCCCGGCACCGGCAGGGCCGCCAGGCAATGCAGGCCGTATTCATGCTCGGCGGCAGCGGGGTCGATCCAGGGGTCGTAGACATCGACCTCGGTGTGGTAGCCCTGCAGGGTTTTGACGATGTCCACCACCTTGGTGTTGCGCAGGTCGGGACAGTTTTCCTTAAAGGTGAGGCCCAGCACCAGCACCTTGCTGCCGAGCACCGGCAGGCCCTTGCGCAGCATGAATTTGACCGTGGTATCGGCGACATGGGCGGCCATGTGGTCGTTGATGCGCCGCCCGGCGAGGATCACGTCGGGGTGGTAACCTACCTCCTGCGCCTTGTGTGTGAGGTAGTAGGGATCGACGCCAATGCAGTGCCCGCCCACCAGGCCGGGGCGAAAGGGCAGGAAATTCCACTTGGTGCCCGCCGCCTGCAGCACCTCCAGCGTGTCGATGCCCAGGCGGGCAAAAATCAGGCTGAGCTCGTTCATCAGGGCGATGTTGATGTCGCGCTGGGTGTTCTCGATCACCTTGGCCGCCTCGGCCACCTTGATGGAGCTCGCTTGGTGCGTGCCAGCCGTGATGATCTGGGCATAGAGCGCATCCACGGCCAGGGCCACGGCGGGCGTGCTGCCGCTGGTGACCTTTTTGATGTGTGGCAGGCGGTGCTCCTTGTCGCCCGGGTTGATGCGCTCGGGGCTGTAGCCGCAGAAAAAGTCGTGGTTGAACTTCAGGCCCGAGGCTTTTTCCAGCTCGGGCACGCACACTTCCTCGGTTGCGCCGGGGTAGACGGTGGATTCGTAGATGACGACGTCGCCGGGCTTGAGCACCTGGCCTACCGTCTGGCTGGCGCGGATGAGGGGCGTCAGATCGGGCCGGTTGGCCCGGTCCACGGGCGTGGGCACGGTGACGATGAATACCTGGCATTCACGCAGGTCGTGCAGCTGGTGGCTCAAGCGCAGCTGGTGTGCCTGCTGCAGCTCCTCGGGGCTGCATTCGAGGGTGTGATCCTGCCCGCTTTGCAATTCGGTAATGCGCGCGGGGTTGATGTCAAAGCCCAGCACCGGGCGGTGTTTGCCAAATTCGACCGCCAGCGGCAAACCGACGTAGCCGAGGCCGATGATGGCGATGGTGGAGTGGGCGAGGTTCATGGCGAAGGGTCGCAAAGAGTGGCGCTGGCGCTGTTGTATCCCATGCAGCCGCCCAGGGCCAGAGGGGCGCCGCCCACCCGGGTGCTATTTGAGCCAGCCGCGCTTGCGAAAGTACAGCATCGGCACGATGGCGCTGGCCACCATGAGCGCAATGGCGTAGGCGTAGCCGTATTCCAGCTCTAGTTCTGGCATGAACTTGAAGTTCATGCCGTAAACGCTGGCGATCAGCGTTGGCGGCAGCAGCGCCACGCTGGCGACCGAGAAAATCTTGATGATCTTGTTCTGGTTGATGTTGATGAAGCCGACGGTGGCGTCCATCAAGAAGTTGATTTTGTCGAACAGAAAAGCCGTGTGGCTGTCGAGGGACTCGATGTCGCGCAGGATCTGGCGCGCCTCCTCGAATTGTTCGGCATTGAGCATCTTGCTGCGCATCATGAAGCTGACGGCGCGGCGCGTGTCCATGACGTTGCGCCGAATGCGGCCGTTCAAATCTTCCTGGCGCGCGATGGCGCCCAGCACCTCGCCAGCCAGGGCGTCGGTGACGTTGCCCGAGAGCACCTTCTTGCCCGCTTGCTCGAGTTCGTCGTAGATGCCTTCGAGCGCGTCGGCCGAGTACTCGGCGTCGCCGTCAAAGAGCTTGAGCAGCACCTGGCGCGCGTCTGTGATCAGCCCCGGTGCGCGCCGGGCGCGCAGGCGCAGCAGGCGAAACACCGGCACATCCTCGTCGTGGATGGAGAACAGCACGCCTTTGCTCTTGAGCTCGTCGTTCACCAGGTTCAGGATGAACGCGACGCGCACGCCGCGCGGGTGCTCGTGGTCGTCGATCAGGAAGTCGCTGCGGATGTGCAGCTCGCCGTTGTCTTCCTCGTAAAAGCGCGCCGACTCCTCGATGTCCTCGTCCATGGCGTCGTCGGGGATGGACAGGCCGTAATGCTGCTTGATCCAGCGTTTTTCTTCCGGCGTGGGTGATTCCAGATCGACCCAGATGGGTTGAAAGCGCGCCAGCTCCTGCAGCGACTCGATTTCTTCTTGTACCAGGCGGCCATTGGCGAGCGTAAAGATGTTGAGCATGGCAGCTCACTCCTGGGAATGGGGGCGGCGTGGGGGCGGGACGTGGTCCACCGCAAGCGGCAAATTATCGCACCGCAACATGACGTTTTCAGGCGCTGGCTGGGCGGTGTGCCAGGGTGTGGGCGCGGCACAGATCGGCCCAGGCGGCGCCCTTGTGCGCCGGTGCCCGCAGCAGGTGGTGCGGGGCGTAGCTGACCACCACCGGCACCCCGTCCGGGCCGCTTTGCGGGCTGGCGCGCAGCCGCCCGAGGGGCGCCTGGCCGCCCAGTGCCAGGCGTGCGGCTGGCAGGCCCAGGGCCAGCACCAGGGCCGGGCGGGTGTGCTGCAGCACCTCGTGCAGGCTGAGGGTGGCGTCGGCACTGCCTGCCGGCTGCACCGGGGCGATGAAGACCTGCGGGTTGTGCTGCAAGCGCAGTGCCTGCAGCATCTGCGCCAGCAACTGGCCGGCCGCGCCGGCCCAGGGATCGTCGGCCTGTTCGCATTCGGCCAGCACCAGCCAGCCGGGCTGGCCTGGCTGCGCTGGCGCCTGGGGATACGCGGCGCGCGCCGGGGCCAGGGCCCAGCCGCTGGCGGCGGGCGTCGGCTTGTCGGGTGCTGCCGTAGCCGCGCGGGGTGGTGCCAGGGGGGGCGCCGACGGTGGCAGGGGCGTGACTTCGGCTGCGGCCGGGGCGGGTGTGCCAGGGCGGGCGTGGGCTGGTTGCGGCCTGGCGGCGGGCGCCAGCCACAGGGTGATGCCCATTTCCTTGAGCATTTCGCGCTGGCGGGGATCGAGGTTCAGGGCCATAGGGGCAGTTGCATGACGATGGCGTCTTCGCGCGCGCCGTCGGCGGCGGGGTAGTAGCGTTTGCGCAGGCCGACGCGGCGGTAGCCGTGCGCAGTGTAGACCGCCAGGGCGCGGGCGTTGCTGGCGCGCACTTCCAGCCACAGGCACTGCGCCTGCTCGCTGCGCGCCCACAGGGCGAGGTGGTCGAGCAGCACGCGCGCCCAGCCCTGGCCCTGGTGCGCGGGGGCGACGGTGATGTTGAGCAGGTGCGCCTCTTGCACGCCGCGCATGGCGATGGTGTAGCCCAGCAGGTGGCTGTCGGCCCACAGCAGCGGGCAGTGGTAGCCGCTGGCCAGGGCGTCGATGAAGTTGCCGCGCGACCAGGGGTGGCTGTAGGCGCGCTGCTCGACTTCCAGCAGCGCATCGAGCGTGTTCAGCGACAGCGCCTCCCAGCGCAGGGCCAGCGTGGGTGCGGGTGCAGGCGCAAAGCTCATGCGCCGGCCTGCGCTGCCTGGCGCGCGGCGGCGCGCTCGGCCGTGGTTTGCGCCACCTTGTCGCGCACGTACAGCGGCAGGGCCTGGTCGGCAGGCTGGGCGGCGCCAGCGGCGAGCAGCGCCGGCGCCAGGCGCAGCAGGGCGCTGGCGCTGGGCAGGGCGGCCAGCGGTGCCTGCGGGCCGCTGGGCAGGCGCGCTCCGTAGGCGGGGGCGGCGTTGCCGGCGATGACAAAGCCGGCGGGCAGCGCCAGCGCCTCGGGCGCGCACAGGGCGCATTCGGCCAATGCCTGCCATTGTTGTTGGGCGCCATCCCAGCGGTAGGGGGCGTGGTAGACCTCGTCCATGCGCGCGTCGAGCACGGCCAGCACCTCGGTGGCGCCGTGCGTGGCGCGGGCCTCTTCGGCCACGGCGAGCAGGGTGTCGATGGCCAGCACCGGGCGCTGCGCGCCCCAGGCCAGCCCCTGGGCCACGGCGCAGGCGGTGCGCAGCCCGGTGAACGAGCCCGGCCCCCGACCAAAGACGATGGCGTCGAGCGCCGCCAGCGTCAGCCCGGCCTGCTGCAGCAAATCCAAAATCGCCGGAATCAGGCTGGCCGAGGACTGCGCGCCGCCCGGCCCGCTGTACTGCCAGACCTGCGTGCCGTGCTGGACGGCGATGGAGAGCGGGTCGGTGCTGGTGTCAAAGGCAAGCAGTTTCATGGTGGGCAGGTCAGGGCAAGGCCGGGATTATCGGGCGCCGGCATAGACTCGGCCCCCATGTCCTTATTGCAAGCTGTGGTGCGGGCGGCGCTGGGCGCCGGCATGTTCTTCTGGGTGGCACTGGCGGGTGCGGCCGCGCTGCCGCCGCCGGTGCAGGCGGCGCTCGAACGCGCCAGGCTGCCGCCACAGGCGCTGGCGCTGTGGCTGGCGCCGGCCGAGGCACCGCAGGCGGCGCCGCGCCTGGCCTGGCGGGCGCAAGAGGCGATGAACCCGGCCTCGGTCATGAAACTCGTCACCACCTGGGCGGCGCTCGACCAATTGGGCCCGGCCTACACCTGGCAGACGCCGGTGTACCTCGACGGGCGCCTCGACGGCACGCGCCTGCAGGGCAACGTCTATATCCAGGGCCGGGGCGACC
>JAJTBK010000333.1 GCA_021286965.1 Comamonadaceae bacterium
CGCGCACGCCACCATCGGGCTCGGCATAGGTGACGGTGGCACCAAAAAACACCTGGTCGCTGCCTGCGTGCACCGAGGGATCAACCACCTCGGCAATTTCCAGGCGCTTGATCAAAAAACGGATGCGCCGATCAATCTCCCGCAAGCGCTTCTTCCCGTACAGGTAGTCGCCGTTTTCCGAGCGGTCACCGTTACTTGCCGCCCAATGCACGATCTCCACCAGCTTCGGGCGCTCCACGTCAATTAGCGCCAGCAACTCCGCGCGCAACCGGGCATAGCCGGCCGGGGTGATGTAATTCTTGCTGCCTGCCGGAATGGATGGCAGGCTCAGACCTTCGTCCTCGTCGCCATCAGACTCTTTGGTAAACGCTTTGCTCATGGCGCGATTGTGCAGACAAAAACCAAAAAGCCCTGGAACCTTTCAGTTCCAGGGCTTCAAATTGGTGCGGCTGGCAGGAATCGAACCCACGACCCCTTGGTTCGTAGCCAAGTACTCTATCCAGCTGAGCTACAGCCGCTAAGCTTTGTATTGTAGCATGAATTCAGATCACTTTCTTCATTCTTGCCACCTCTTCGACTGCCTTGCAGCGCGTCTCAGATACCGAGCGAAGCCGTGATTGTAATGCATTTTTTGACGCCTTCAGGAAGTCTGGCATTTTTTGCACACGGCGATTCGGTAGGGCGTGGCGGACTTGAACCGACGACCAAAGGATTATGAGTCCTCTGCTCTAACCAACTGAGCTAACGCCCCGCACCCTTGCGGGCACCGAAGCCGGCGATTGTAAGGCTTGGGGCCTTCCGTCAACGCCGATAGCTCAGGGCGTTGGTGACGAGCTTGGAAGTGATGTCCACAATCTCGATCATGCGGTCGTAAGCCATGCGCGTCGGGCCGATGACGCCCAGGGTGCCGACGATCTGGCCATCAACCTCATAGGGCGCACTCACCACCGACAAGTCCTCGAACGGCACGACCTGGCTCTCGCCACCGATGAAGATGCGCACGCCCTCGGCCTGGCTGGAGATGTCGAGCAGGCGCAGGATTTGCGTTTTTTGCTCGAACAGGTCAAACGCCCGGCGCAGGTTGTGCATGTCGCCTGAAAAATCACTCACTGCCAGCAGGTTGCGCTCACCGGCAATCACGACCTCATCCTGCGCCTGCGTCAGGGCTTCGGAGCTGACGTTGACGGCGGCCTGCATCAAGGTGGCGACCTCGCCGCGCAGGCGTTCGACCTCGGTTTTCAGGCGCTCGCGTACCTGCTCCATGGCCAAGCCAGCATAGTGTGCATTGAGAAAATTAGCTGCTTCCACAAGCTGCGCTGGAGCGTAATCGACGTCGGTAAAAATGACGCGGTTTTGCACATCGCCCTCGGGCGAGACGATGATGACCAGCAAGCGGCGCTCGGACAGGCGCAAGAACTCGATCTGCCGAAACACCGAGGTGCGCCGAGGCGCCATCACCACGCCAACGAATTGCGACAGGTTCGACAGCAGGCTGGCGGCGTTGGCAATCACTTTCTGCGGCTGCTCGGGTACCAGTTCTGGCGGCGCCAGCTGGTGGCGCTGCACAGTCAGCATGGTGTCCACGAACAAGCGGTAGCCGCGCGCCGTCGGGATGCGGCCGGCGGAGGTGTGCGGGCTGGCGATCAGGCCCAGCTCCTCCAGGTCAGCCATCACGTTACGGATGGTGGCAGGCGAGAGCTCCAGTCCCGAGGCCTTGGAGAGCGTGCGCGAGCCGACCGGTTGCCCGTCGGCGATGTAGCGTTCTACAAGCGCTTTGAGCAACAACTTGGCGCGATCATCGAGCATTCCAGGATTTTAATGATGTAATTTCGGCATGACGTCCCGCTTCCACCATGTCGCCCTGATTGGCAAGTACCAAAACACGGTGTCTGGCACCACGGTCTGCAGCTCGCGCGAGATCATGCAGAACATTGCCCAATTCCTGGAGCGCCAGGGCTGCGAAGTGTCGCTGGAGGCCGAGACGGCGGCCAACACCGGCCTGGCGCACTACAACGCGCTCGATGCCGATGCCATCGGCGCGCAATGCGACCTGGGCCTGGTCGTCGGCGGCGACGGCACCATGCTCGGCATTGGCCGGCGCCTGGCACGCTACGGTACGCCGCTCATCGGCATCAACCAGGGGCGCCTGGGCTTCGTCACCGACATTCCGCTGGGCGACTACGAAAGCACCCTCACCCCCATGCTCCTCGGTCAGTTCGAAGAGGACACCCGCCCGCTGATGCAGGCGCAGGTACTGCGCGACGGCGAATGCGTGTTCGAGGCCCTGGCCATGAACGACGTCGTGGTGGCGCGCGGCGCAACGGCAGCCATGGTGGAGCTGCGCGTCGAGGTCGATGGCCACTTCGTCGCCAACCAGCGCGCCGACGGCCTGATCGTCTCCTCGCCCACCGGCTCCACCGCCTACGCCCTGTCCGCCGGCGGGCCCATGCTGCATCCCTCGGTCGGCGGCTGGGTGCTGGTGCCGATTGCGCCGCACACCCTCTCCAACCGCCCCATCGTGCTCCCCGACAGCACCGAAGTCGCCATCGAGCTTGTGGGCGGGCGCGACATCAGTGCCAATTTCGACATGCAGTCGCTGACCTCGCTGCTGCATGGCGACCGCATCCTGGTGCGCCGCTCAGCGCATTGCGTCCGCTTTCTGCACCCCCAGGGCTGGAACTACTTTGCCACCTTGCGTAAAAAACTGCGCTGGAACGAAGGAGGCTCCTGACCATGGCCCTGCGGCGCATTACCCTGCGCGATTTCGTCATCGTGCAGGAACTCGACATCGAGCTGCAGGCGGGCTTCACCGCCCTCACGGGCGAAACCGGCGCCGGCAAATCCATCCTGATCGACGCCCTGCAGCTGACCCTGGGGGCACGCGCCGATGCCGGTGTGGTGCGCGAAGGCGCGCGCCAGGCCGACCTGTGCGCCGAATTCGACTGCCCCCCCAGCCTCATGCCCTGGCTGGAGGAAGGCGGCTTCGAGCCCGCTCCGGCGCTGCTGCTGCGCCGCGCCATTGACCTGCAGGGCAAGAGCCGCGCCTGGATCAATGGCAGCCCCGCCACCGCCACCCAGTTGCGCCACCTGGGCGAACAGCTGCTGGACATCCACGGCCAGCACGCCTGGCAAAGCCTGACGCGGCCCGACGCCGTGCGCAGCCTGCTCGACGCCTATGCCGGCCTATCGAGTGCTCCCCTGGCCCCCCTGTGGACGGCCTGGCGCACGGCGCAACAGACGCTGCAGCAGGCACGCCAGCAGCAAGAGAGCCTGCTGCGCGAACGCGAGCGCCTGCAGTGGCAGATTGGGGAACTCGACAAACTGGCGCCGGCAACCCAGGAATGGGAAGAGCTCAACGCCGAGCACAACCGCCTGACGCACGCCCAATCCCTGCTCGACGCCGCCAGCAGTGCGCTGGTACTGCTCGAAAGCGAGGACAAGGGCGCGCACGGCCCGCTGCACCGCGCCCAGCACCTGCTGGCACAGCAGGCGCACCTCGATCCCGCCCTGGCGGCCATGGCCGAGGTGCTCGCCGGCAGCCTGGCACAACTGGGCGATGCCTGTCATTCGCTGCACGGCTACCTGCGCCGCACCGAGCTCGATCCAAAGCGTCTGGCAACGCTCGACACCCGGCTGGCACAGTGGCTGGCGCTGGCACGGCGCTACCGGCGCCAGCCGCAGGAACTGCCGGCGCTGCTCGCCAGCTGGCGCCAGGAGCTGGCACAGCTCGACGCCGCCGCCGACCTGGCGCAGCTGCAGGCCCAGGAGCAGGTCTGCGCCCAGGCTTACCAGACGGCGGCGCTACAACTATCGAAGCAGCGCACGCAAGCTGCGCCTCGTTTATCACGCGCCATCACCCAAGCCATGCAAGGCCTGGGGATGGCCGGTGGGCAGTTCCAGGTGCAGCTCACACCGGCCCCGGCGCCTGGGCTGCAGGGGCTCGACGTGGTCGAATTCCTGGTCGCAGGCCACGCCGGCACCAGCCCCCGACCGATCGCCAAAGTCGCCTCGGGCGGGGAGCTGTCGCGCATTGCGCTGGCGATTGCCGTCACCACCAGCGCCCTGGGCGAAGCCGGCACCTTGATTTTTGACGAGGTGGACGCCGGCGTCGGCGGCGCTGTGGCGCAGACCGTCGGCCGGCTGATGCAGCGCCTGGGACACGACCGCCAGGTGCTGGCCGTGACCCACCTGCCCCAGGTCGCAGCCTGCGCCGACCAGCACCTGGTGGTCGCCAAGCAGCAGGGCAAGGCCGGTACGCGCAGCCGCGTCACGGCCGTGGCCGCACAGGCGCGGGTGCGCGAGATCGCGCGCATGTTGGGCGGCGCCCAGCTCTCGCCGGCCACCTTGGCACACGCACAGGAAATGCTCGCACTGGAGGTCGGCCATGCCGCTTGAACTCGTCTTGCTGACCGGCATGTCCGGCTCCGGCAAATCCGTCGCCCTGCACGCGCTCGAAGATGCCGGCTACTACTGCATCGACAACCTGCCGCCCGATTTGCTGGCCGCCTTCGTCGCCCTGGAGCACACGCAGCACGGCGAACGCATCGCCATTGCCATGGATGCCCGCAGTGCCACCGGCCTGCCGCAGCTGCCGGCGCAATTGGCGCAGCTGCGCCAGCAAGGCATCCTGGTGCGGCCGCTGTTTCTCGACGCCTCCACCGGCACCCTGGTGCGGCGCTTCTCCGAAACCCGGCGCCGCCACCCCCTGGACCAAGCCAGCGGCCCCATCGTCCGTCGGGCCTTGGTGCAAACCATCGAGCACGAGCGCGAGCTGCTCGCCGGGCTGCGCGAGCAGGCGCACGTGATCGACACCAGCGTGCTGCGCCCCTCGCAACTGCAAAGCACCATCAAGCAGCTGCTGGCCACGCCCGAGCAGCAGCTGACCCTGGTGTTCCAGTCTTTTGCCTTCAAGCGCGGCATTCCGATGGATGCCGACTACGTGTTCGACGTGCGGATGCTGCCCAATCCGCACTACGAACCCGGCCTGCGCGAACTCACCGGGCAAGATGCCCCCGTGGCCGCTTTTTTACGCCAGCAGCCCGAGGTGCAACAGATGCAGCAGGACATCACCACCTTCCTGCAGCGCTGGCTGCCGGCCCTGGTGCTCAACCACCGCAGCTACGTCACCGTGGCCGTGGGCTGCACCGGCGGCCAGCACCGCTCGGTCTATCTGGCCGAACAGCTGACGGCGCAGTTCGCCGCCCAATGGACGACGCTGTGCCGCCACCGCGAGCTCGACGGCCGCTGAACAAGCACCCTTTTGGCTGCGAACGCCGATTGGCCAAGCGTCAATAGCTATTGTTTTTATAGCAAATCAAACCAGCTCGTCGAGCAGCTTGCGCACCGGCGCCGGCAAGCCCAGGTCGGCCCATTGCGCGGCGCTGCACCAACGCCCCTCGCCCGGGGGCGGCACGCCGGAGGCCAGCACCGGGTGCAAATGCAGATCACGGTGCGTGAGCACGTGCACGAAGGGGCGCAGGTGCTGCATTCCGGCACCCGCCCAGGGCGCCAGGGCGGCCTCGGCCTCGAACACCGGCGGGCAGTGCAATCCGGCCCAAATGCCGGTCTGCGGCCGACGCTGCAGCCACAGCTGGCCCTGGGCGTTGCGCAGCAACAGCAGCCACCAGGACTCGGCCCGGCGCTGCAGCCGGCGCGTGCGCACCGGATAGCTCTCAGGCGCCCCTGCGCGCAGCGCGACACATTGCGTTTGCAACGGGCAAGCGCCGCAGCGCGGCTGGCGCGGCACACACACCAGCGCCCCCAGATCCATCAGGCCCTGGGTATAGCGCGGCATGGACTGCGCCAGATCGTCGCTGGGCAGCAGCGCCTGCGCCTGCGCCCACAACAAGCGCTCATTGCGCGCCTGCGCCAGGTCGGCACTGAAACCGAGCACCCGCGTGAGCACGCGGCGCACGTTCGCGTCCAGGATGGGCACGCGCTCGGCAAAGCAAAACGCCGCGATCGCCCCGGCCGTCGAGCGCCCGATGCCGGGTAGCTCAGCGAGCTGCACCGCCGTGGTCGGAAACACGCCGCCATACTGCGCCTGCACCTGCTGCGCACAGCGGTGCAGATTGCGTGCGCGGCTGTAATAGCCCAGGCCACTCCACAGCGCCAGCACTTCGTCCTGCGGCGCGGCGGCCAGCGCGGCGACGTCGGGGAAACGCGCCAGGAAGCGGCCGTAGTAGTCCAGCACGGTCGCCACCTGGGTCTGCTGCAGCATGATTTCAGACAGCCAGACGCGGTACGGATCGCGCGTTTGCTGCCAGGGCAGGCTCTGGCGTCCGTGCTGCGCCTGCCAGCGCACCACGGGCGTGGCGATGTCGGGTCGGGGCCAGAGCATCAGGGCAAGGCGGCAGCGCTACCGGGGGCCGGCACGCTGAGCAACTGCTGCGCAAACCCCTGCAGGCGGCTGTACAGCGCCTGCAGCTCCTGCTCCGAGAGCTCGATCTCACCAATACGCTCATCAAGGCCGTTGGCCGCGTGCTGGATGCGATCGACGGCTTCGATGCGGCGCGCAAAGCTGCGCTTGCGCTCGCGCAGCTGGGCATCGAGTTGCGCCGTGGCCGACTTGCTCCACAGCTCCAGGTCGTTGGCGATCGATTCGAACACCGTGCGCAGGCGCATCGACAGCGCACGCACCAGGCGCTGCGTGAACTCGGGCTGCGCCAGGCGCAGGGCATTGCCCATGCTCAGGTACTGCAGGTGGTTGGCCTCGATACGCCCGACTTCCTGCAAAAAACCGTCAAGCCGGGGCACGGCCGGCACCTGCAAGGAAAAGCCGAACTCGGCATTGAGCTGGCGGAACGTGCCATCGAGCATGGCGTGGATCTCGGTACCCGAGGCCTGCGCCTTATCGACGATGGCGCGCAGGCGCGTAAACGCCTCTTCGTACACCTTGCGCACCCCCAGCTTCAGGCCGCGCTGCTGCAACGCATCGGTCAGCCCCTGCAGCTCAGCCTTGAGGGCACGCGCGCCGAGCTGGCGAAACAGATCGCGCAGCAGCCTCAGGTGCACGGCGCGCACGGCCTGGATCTTGGCGGCGCTGGTGTCGAACTCGCGCTGTTCGAGCTCGATGCGCCCACGCATCGATTCGATGACCGAGGCATTTTTGCCGCGCAGGCTGCGCAGCTCCAGCATCTGCTCGTCAAGGTCGCGCCGGCGCACGTTCAGCACGCGCTCGGTCTCGGCACGCAAACCGGTCACGCCAGCCGTGACGGCGGCGCGCAAAATTGCCTGGCGCTGGCCCATGATGCCCTGCGCCAGCGCGTTTTCAAGTTCGGGCAGGCCGCTGGTTTCCAGCAGCGGGTCGTTGCCGGTGATCTTGGCCACCAGGCCTTTTTGCGCCGAAATCGGCAACACCCGCGCACGCGGCATGGCCAGCATGTCGGCCACGGTGGTGCACTGGCGTTCGAGTTGCAGCTGCACCTGCGCCGTGGTGTTGAGGTTGTCCCACAGGGTATCGATCTTGTTGAGCACAACCCAGCGCGCCTCAACGCCACCGCCAGGCGGCACCAGGTGTTCACGCCAGATCGACAGATCCGAGCGCGTCACGCCGGTGTCGGCCGCGAGGATGAAGAGCACCGCATGGGCCTGGGGGATCAGGCTCACCGTCAGCTCAGGCTCGGCGCCGACGGCGTTCAGGCCCGGGGTGTCGAGGATCACCAGGCCCTGCTTGAGCAGCGGGTGCGGCATGTTGATGAGGGCATGGCGCCACATGGGCACCTCGACCAGGCCCTGGGCGTCGGGCACCGGGTTTTCTTCCGGCAGTTCGTCGTGCCAGAAGCCGAGCGCACGCGCCTCGTCCAGGCTGACGCGGCGCACTTCCGAGACTTTCTCCAGCGCCCGGCCAATCTGGTCGGCACTGTGCACGTCGAGCGGAATTTCCAGCCATTGGTCTGGACGCAGCCGCCATTCGGCCAGCCCCTGGGGCTGCAGGCGGGTTTCGATCGGCAGCAGGCGCAGGCAGGGCGGCAGCTCGGCCTCGTAGCCAAGCTCGGTCGGGCACATGGTGGTGCGCCCGGCACTGGCAGGCATGATGCGCCGGCCGTAGTCGGCGAAGAACAGGGCGTTGATCAGCTCCGATTTGCCGCGCGAGAACTCGGCGACGAACGCCACCATGACCTTGTCGCTGCGCACCTGGGATTCCAGGCGCTGCAGCCGCTCCTCGACCGCTGCATCCATCAAATCGTTGGCCGACAGCCACTCGGACAGCTGCTTGAGCTGCTGTGCAAAGGCCCGCCGCCAGGCGCCATGCTGGTCA
>JAJTBK010000545.1 GCA_021286965.1 Comamonadaceae bacterium
TGCCGAGATGCAAAAGCTCGGCGGCACCTGCGCCTTCATCGACGCCGAGCACGCGCTCGATACCAGCTACGCGCAAAAGCTGGGCGTGAACCTGTCGGACATCCTCATCAGCCAGCCCGACACCGGCGAGCAGGCGCTGGAGATCGTCGATAGCCTGGTGCGCTCGGGCGCGGTCGATCTGATCGTGGTGGACTCCGTCGCCGCCCTGGTGCCCAAGGCCGAAATCGAGGGCGAGATGGGCGATCAGCTGCCCGGCCTGCAGGCACGCCTGATGAGCCAGGCGCTGCGCAAGCTTACCGCCACCATCAAGAAAACCAATTGCACGGTCGTCTTCATCAACCAGATCCGCATGAAGATCGGCGTCATGTTCGGCAGCCCGGAGACGACGACGGGCGGCAACGCGCTCAAGTTCTACGCCTCGGTGCGCCTGGATATCCGCCGCATCGGCTCGGTGAAGAAGGGCGACGAGGCGATTGGCAACGAGACCCGGGTCAAGGTGGTGAAGAACAAGGTCAGCCCGCCGTTCAAGCAGGCCGAGTTCGACATCCTGTACGGCGAAGGCATTTCGCGCGAGGGCGAGATCATCGACATGGGTGTGAACGCCAAGATCCTCGACAAGAGCGGTGCCTGGTACGCCTACAACGGCGAAAAAATCGGCCAGGGCCGCGACAACGCGCGCGAATTCCTGCGCGAGAACCCGCAGCTGGCGCTGGAGATCGAGAACAAGGTGCGCGAGAGCCTGGGCATTGCGTTGCGCCCGGCCGCCTCGGCCACCGCAGCCCCGGCCGACGAAGCCTGAGGCCGGGCGCCGCCATGGCCGCCTTGTCCCTCAAGGGCCGGGCGCTGCGCCTGCTGGCGCAGCGTGAGCATTCGCGCGCCGAGCTGCAGGCCAAGCTGGCACGCCACGTGCAGGCGGATGAAAACCTGGCGGCCGTGCTCGATGCGCTGCAGGCCCAGGGCTTCATCAATGAGGTGCGGGTGGCGGAGTCGCTGCTGCACCGCCGCGCCCCGCGCCTGGGCACGCAGCGCCTGCTGCACGAGCTGCGGCGCAAGGGCCTGAGCGAGGAGCTGGTGCGCGCCCAGGCCGAGGGCCTGCGCGCCAGCGAATACGAGCGCGCCCAGGCCGTATGGGCGCAGCGCTTTGGCCAGCTGCCAGCAACGCCACAGGAGCGGGCGCGGCAGATGCGCTTTCTGGCCGCGCGTGGCTTTGGCGGCGACGTCGTGCGCCGCCTGCTGCGCAGCAGCGGTGCCCCGGAAGAGGGCGATGATTGATAGGTATTTTTGGCCGCTGACGCTTGCTGGATAAGCGTCGGCAGCTATTGAATCAATAGCGTTCGTCAGAGCCCGAGCATGAGCTGCAGGTTCTGCACGGCGGCGCCGCTGGCGCCCTTGCCGAGATTGTCCAGGCGCGCAATCGCCACCGCCTGGCGCGCCGCCTCGTTGGCAAAGACGCGGATTTCGAGCAAGTTGGTGTCGGCCAATGCGGTGGCGTCGAGCTTGCCGTCGGCGTCGGCGGCCAGCACCCGCACGTACTGCTGCGGCGTGTTGCTGCGGGCGTAGTGCGCGCTGTAGGCGGCCTGCAGGTCGGCGCCGCTGGGGCGGCCCGGCAGCTGCTCCAGGTGCAGCGGCAGCTGCACCAACATGCCCTGGCGGAAGTTGCCCACCGCCGGCAGGAACAGCGGGCGCGCCGTCAGGCCGGTGCAGTGCATGATTTCGGGGATGTGCTTGTGCGACAGGCCCAGGGCGTAGCTCTCGAACAGCGGTGCCTGGCCGGCCTCGTAGGCTTCGATCATGGTGCGTCCGCCGCCCGAGTAGCCGCTGACCGAGGGCAGCGATACCGGCATGTCGGGCGCCAGCAGGCCGGCGTCGATCAGCGGGCGCAAGAGCGCAATCGCGCCCGTGGCGTAGCAGCCGGGGTTGGCCACGCGCTCGGCGGTGGCAATCGCTTGCGCCTGGCCGGCCTGCAGTTCGGCAAAGCCGTAGACCCAGCCCGGGGCCACGCGGTGCGCGGTGGAGGCGTCGATGAGGCGCGGCTTTTTGCCCGGCAGGGCGTCGATCAGGGCCACGGACTCGCGCGCGGCGTCGTCGTGCAGGCACAGGATGACGACGTCCGCCTGCGCCATCAGCGCCTGCTTGGCCTGCGCGTCCTTGCGCAGTGCCGGGTCGATGCGCATGAGCTCGATGGTGGCCATCGATTGCAGACGTTCGCGGATTTGCAGCCCGGTGGTGCCGGCCTCGCCGTCGATGAAGATTTTGAACATGGCGAGCCCTCCGGATGGCAAAAAAAGAGACCCCGCGACGGTGCTGGGGTCGTAAGTTCCACAACAGGTATGGTGCGTCGCAGCATGATACATTCACCGGCTGCCATGTCCCCAGCCCGCGGCCAGACAAACCAATCATGGCAAACGGGTCAACGGGTTAGTACCACCCTTCCCCTGAGAGAGACCTCATGAAGATTCACGAATACCAAGGCAAGGAAATCTTGCGCAATTTTGGTGTGCCCGTTCCGCGTGGCATCCCCGCATTCACGGTGCAAGAGGCCGTGGAAGCAGCCCAGAAACTCGGCGGCCCGGTGTGGGTCGTGAAGGCCCAGATCCACGCCGGTGGCCGTGGCAAGGGCGGCGGCGTGAAGGTGGCCAAGAGCATTGAGCAGGTCAAGGAACTGGCCGCACAAATCCTCGGTATGCAGCTGGTGACGCACCAGACCGGCGCCGAGGGCCAGAAGGTGCGCCGCCTGTACATCGAAGACGGCGCCGACATCAAGAACGAACTCTACGTCTCGCTGGTGACCGACCGCGCGACGCAGAAGGTGGCCCTGATCGCCTCCAGCGAAGGCGGCATGGACATCGAGGAAGTGGCGCACAGCACGCCCGAGAAGATCATCACCGAGATGATCGATCCGCTCACCGGCATCACCGAAGCGCAGTCGCGCAAGGTGGCTGCAGCCATCGGCCTGACGGGCGCTTCCATCGACCAAGCCGTGGACATCTTCGCCAAGATCTACAAGTGCTACATGGACACCGACGCCTCGCTGGTGGAAATCAACCCGCTGAACTGCGATTCCAAGGGCAACCTGATGGCCCTGGACGCCAAGTTCAACTTTGACGCCAATGCCCTGTTCCGCCACCCAGAAATCGTGGCCTTCCGCGATCTGGACGAAGAAGACCCGGCCGAAGTGGAAGCCTCCAAGTTCGACCTGGCCTACATCAGCCTGGACGGCAACATCGGCTGCCTGGTGAACGGCGCCGGCCTGGCGATGGCCACCATGGACACCATCAAGCTGTTCGGCGGCGAGCCGGCCAACTTCCTCGACGTGGGCGGCGGCGCCACCCCCGAGAAGGTCACCGAAGCCTTCAAGATCATGCTCAAGAACCCCAAGGTCAAGGGCATTCTGGTCAACATCTTCGGCGGCATCATGAAGTGCGACACCATCGCCACCGGCGTGATCACCGCCTGCAAGGCCGTGAACCTGTCCGTGCCGCTGGTGGTGCGCATGAAGGGCACCAACGAAGAGCTGGGCAAGAAGCTGCTGGCCGAATCCGGTCTGCCCATCAT
>JAJTBK010000362.1 GCA_021286965.1 Comamonadaceae bacterium
CGACCAGCAGGTCGTCCACCGCCTGCTGGAACAACCAGAGGTGGGGTTGGTTTTCCAGCATCCGGCGAATCGCCGCCTTGTACAGCACCCGATCGGCCTGCGCGCGTGTGGCACGCACCGCCGGGCCCTTGCTGCTATTCAGAATGCGGAACTGGATGCCGGACTCATCGGTCGCCAGTGCCATGGCACCACCGAGCGCATCCACCTCTTTCACCAGGTGGCCCTTGCCGATGCCGCCAATGCTCGGGTTGCAGCTCATCTGCCCCAAGGTCTCGATGTTGTGCGTAAGCAGCAGCGTTTGGCAGCCCATACGGGCAGCGGCCAACGCCGCCTCAGTGCCGGCATGGCCGCCGCCAACGACGATGACATCAAATTCTTGGGGGTACAACATGTAAAACAGCTCCTGCGGGGGCAACGGTGCCTCCAGACAGGGGCTCTGTTTCACGTGAAACAAGCGCTCTGACAAGAGGTTTTCGCCTAGGGGGAACCCGGTATTTTCCCACCAACACCAAGGCTGCGTCGCTGCGGGTCAATGGATGCGCGCCAGCGGTACCACATCAGCCATCCGTTGATAGCCCTGGTCGTTGAGGTGCAGCGCATCAATCCAGCGGTACGCCGGGTGCAAGGCCGCCGGGTCGGAGGGGGCGCGCAGCGCAGCGTCAAAGTCCAGCACCTCCGCGCCATGCTCACCCTGGCGAACCCAGGCGTTGACTGCCTGGCGCACAACCTCGTCTTCGGGCACAAAACCCCAGTGCCCCTTAAATGGAGCCAACGTACCAAGATAAAGCTGCACCCCTGCCGCCTGCCCGGCAACCACTGCGCTGCGCATAGCACCACACAGGGCATCGAGCGACATCTCATCCTCTACGCGCCAGTGGTGGTGAAAGCAAATATCGTTCGCCCCCATCTGCACAATGGCATGGCTCAGCCCCGAAATACCCAGCACGTCGCGCAGTATCGACACCGGGGGACAGGTCTGAAGCATTTTGCATCGCACCCTCCAGGCGGCCTGACGGGCCTGACGACCCGAACACGGGCCAGAGGTTCATTGAACGCTTTTTGCGCCCTGTTGTGCTCTATCCCTATCGCCATTGGGGCATTGGGGTAGCCCCGGCCTGTGCTTCAATCAACCGCCATGAAACTCCTCGTCTTTGCGGGCAGTACCCGCCAACAGTCCTTCAACCGCCGTCTGGCACGCTATGCCGCCAGCCTGGGGGCGCAACAGGGGGCGCAGGCCAGCGTGCTGGAGCTGGCGGAGTACGACATCCCCCTGTACAACGCCGACCTGGAAGCGCGCGGCACGCCCGCCGACGTGCTGCGCCTGAAGGCGCTCATGGATCAACACCCCGCCTGGATCATCTGCTCGCCCGAATACAACGGCAGCTACCCCGCACTGCTGAAAAACACCATCGACTGGGTCTCCAGCCCTGTGGCCGGTCATCCCCTATGGCGCGACGGCAGCCGCCCGCTGGCAGGCAAGGTGGTGGGAATGCTCAGTGCCTCCAACGGCCGCCTGGGCGGCCTGCGCGCGCAAAGCCACCTGGCACCGCTGCTGCTCAACGCCCAATGCTGGCTGGCGCCGCGCAGCTACGCCGTCAGCGCCGCCGCCCAGGCTTTTGACGACCTGGGCAACCTGGTGCATGAACACGACCGAAGCGGCGTGCGCGGCGTCGTCGAACAGGTGCTGTGGGCCGCACAAAAATTGGGGTCAGATTAAATTGAGCGCCCCGCCCCTCGCCTGCCGCCCCGCTTGCGGTGCCTGCTGCACGGCGCCCTCGATCTCTTCACCCATTCCCGGAATGCCCCAGGGCAAGCCCGCCGGCGTACCCTGCGTGCAACTCGGGCCCGATGCACGTTGCCTGATTTTTGGTCAGCCGCAGCGGCCTGCGGTGTGCGCCTCGCTGCAACCAGAGCCGGCAATGTGCGGCCACTCGCGCGCCCAGGCCCTGCAGACGCTGCAGCAATGGGAGCGTTGGACGCAACCCAGTATTGCCACCCCCACACCAATGCGGGGGTTCGGGCCGGCATAGGATGGCATTTTTCTTCCCGCCCCCTGAAAGGCCTGCCCCATGAAGCTGTACTACTCCCCCGGCGCCTGCTCGCTGTCGCCGCACATCGTCCTGCACGAAGCTGGCCTGGTCTACGAACCGGTACTCGCCAACACCAAGACGCACCAGCTGCAAGACGGTAGCGATTTTTACGCCATCAACCCCCTGGGCTACGTGCCGGTGCTCGAACTCGACGACGGCACCCGCCTGCGTGAAGGCGCCGTCATCGTGCAGTACCTGGCGGACCAGGCGCCAGACAAGCACCTGGCCCCGGCCCATGGCACCCTGGCGCGCTACCGCTTGCAGGAATGGCTGACCTTCATCGGCACCGAGGTGCACAAAGGCTTTACGCCGTTGTTCATCCCGAGCACGCCCGAGGACTACAAGCCCCAGGTGAAAGAGCGCCTGCTGGCGCGCCTGCGCTGGCTCGATGGCGAGCTGGCCCAGCAGCCCTACCTCATGGGCGCGGCATTCAGCGTCGCCGATGCCTACCTGTTCACCGTCAGCGGCTGGGCACCCTACGTGGGGTTGGACACCTCCGGCCTGAAAAACCTGCAGGCCTACCGCGAACGCATCGCCGCCCGGCCGGCCGTGCAGGCGGCCATGAAGGCCGAGGGCCTGATCAAGTAAGCCGCCCGGCGCCGGCGCCGCGCGCGCGCCGGCGGCCGTGTTTCAGCGCAGGGCCGGCAGCCCCGACGCCTGCTGCGCCAGGCGGAACTGGCTCACCAGCTGCGACAGGCGCGCCGCCTGGTCACGCAGCGAATCGGCAGCAGCGGCCGATTGCTCCACCAGGGCGGCGTTTTGCTGCGTCATGCGGTCGATCTCGCCCACGGCCTCGTTCACGTGGCCAATGCCCTGCGACTGCTCGTGCGCGGCGGCGCTGATCTCGCCAATGATGTCGCCCACGCGCTGCACGCTGGCCACCACCTCGTGCATCACGCCGCCGGCATCCTCCACCTGGCGCACGCCGCCACCCACGGCCTGCTCGCTGCTCTGGATCAGGCCCTTGATCTCGCTCGCCGCCTGCGCGCTGCGCTGCGCCAGCTGGCGCACCTCGCCGGCCACCACGGCAAAGCCGCGCCCGGATTCTCCCGCGCGCGCGGCCTCCACCGCCGCGTTCAGCGCCAGGATGTTGGTCTGAAACGCAATCGAGTCGATCAGGCCGATGATGTCGCCGATCTTGCGGCTGGAGGTGGCAATCTCATGCATCGTGCCCACCGCCTGCTGCACCACCTGGCCGCCGCGCCCGGCCTCGCCCGAGGCCGAGGCCGCCAGCTGGTTCGCCGTCTGCGAGGACGAGGCCGTCTGCTGCACCGTCGCCGTCAGCTCGGCCAGCGAGGCCACGGCCTGCTGCGCGTGGTTCGCCGTCTGCTCGGTGCGCGCCGACAGATCCTGGTTACCGGTGGCGATCTCGGTGCTCGCCAGGGCAATGCTGCTACTGGCCTCGCGCACCTGCGCCACGATGCTGCCCAGGCTGTGCTCCATGTGCACCAGGGCACGCTGCAGATCGGCGACCTCGTCGCGGCCGACCACCTCCAGCTGCTGCGACAAATCGCCGCCCGCAATCGCCTGCGCCATCTGGCGCGCACGCTCCAGCGGACGGCAGATGGACACCATGTTCAGCAGCGTCAGCGGCACCACCACCAGCACGGTGATGATCACGGCCAGCAGGAACAGCCATTTGGTCTGCGCAGCCACCTCACGCTGGCTCTCGACGGTACGCTGCACCTCCTGGCGCAATTGGGTATCGAGCCGCTCCATGTGTTGTTCGGTCTCATGGAACTCTTTCACCGCCTGGGCGCCCATGCCGTGGGCGCTGGCGACGCTGTCATAGCCGGTAGCCAGCAACTGCTGCGCCACCGGGGCAAACAGCTCCTGGTATTTGTCCAGGTTTTGCAAAATCTGGCGCACCGTTGCGCTGTCGGCCCCCTGCGCACCGCCCTCCAGGAATTGCGCCGCCGCCTTTTTCGCCTGTGCCATGCCCGCCTGCCAGCGGGCATGGGCGGGCTGCACGGCCTCTGGATGCTGGTTTTGGATCAGCATGTCTTTTTCGTACTTGCGGATCGTGCCCAGTGCACCACGCAACTCACCCAGCGCTGCCGTCTTGGCAAAGGCATTGCCAATGAAATCCTCACTCATGCCGTGGATGCGCAACATGCCATACATCCCCGCGCCGCCCAACAGGCCCAGCAGTACCAGCACCACCGCAATGGCCCCGATCATCCGCAAGCGGATGGTGAAGGCTCGCATCAAGGCAAATAGGTCCATGATCTGTCTTTCTCCGAACTCGGCACAGCTACAAAGCGTTGCAGTTTGCCAGACAAATCATGTGTACCCGTAGTGGTTGAATCAAGCTCTCCACTTCTTGAGCAGCAGCGCATTGGTCATCACGCTGACCGAACTCAGCGCCATGGCCGCGCCCGCCAGCACCGGGTTGAGGTAACCCAGTGCCGCCAGCGGAATGCCGGCGACGTTGTAGGCAAAGGCCCAGAACAGGTTTTGCCGAATTTTTGCCACCGTGCGGCGCGAGATCTCCAGCGCCGCCGCCACCAGCGCCGGGTCGCCGCGCATGAGTGTGATGCCCGCCGCCTGCATGGCCACATCCGTGCCGTTGCCCATGGCCAGGCCGACGTCGGCAGCGGCCAGGGCGGGCGCGTCGTTCACGCCATCGCCCACCATCGCAACAATATGACCCCCACGCTGCGCCGCTGCGCTGGGTCGCTGCCCCCCAAGGGGGCCTTCGCGCCTTGGGGCGGCCCGGCGGCGCTCACTCGGGTCGCCTTGCTGCAACTGCCGCACCGCCGCCGCCTTGTCGCCGGGCAGCACCTCGGCCAGCACCTCGCCCTCCTCGGGCTTCAAGCCCAGGCGGCGCGCCATGGCCTCGGCGGCGCCCCGGTTGTCGCCCGAGATCATCACGCAGCGGATGCCGCGCGCGTGCAGCGCGGCAATGGCCTCGCGCGCGCCGGGCTTGGGCTCGTCGCCAAAGGCCAGCAGCGCGCGCAAGTGCGTGCCAGATGCATCCTGCTCGGCCAGGGCCGACACGGTGGCGCCCTGCGCCTGCAGCGCCTGGGCCTGCGCGGCCATGTCGGCGCTCAGTTCCACGCCCAGCTCCTGCATCCAGCGCAGGCTGCCCACGCGCAGCTGGCGCCCGGCCACCTCGCCCTCAGTGCCCCGGCCCGGCACGGCGCGCACGGCGCCGGGGGCGGCCACTGCCAAGCCGCGCTCTTGCGCCGCCTGCAGCACGGCGCGCGCCAGGGGGTGTTCGCTGCCGCTTTGCACGCTGGCGAGCAGGGCCAGCAGCGCGTCGGCATCCCCGCCTTGTTCCACGTGAAACCGGGTCAGCCGGGGCCGGCCCACGGTCAGCGTGCCGGTCTTGTCGAAGGCCACGGTGTCCACGCGGTGCGCCGTCTCCAGCGCCTCGGCGTCTTTGATGAGCACGCCCTGCTGCGCCGCCACCCCGGTGCCGGCCATGATGGCCGCCGGCGTCGCCAGCCCCAGCGCGCAGGGGCAGGCAATCACCAGCACGGCCACGGCGCGGATCAGCGCTGTCTCTGCGCCCACGCCAGCCCACAGCCAGCCCAGCAGCGTGGCCAGCGCAATCAGCAGCACCACCGGCACGAACACCGCCGCCACCTGGTCCACCAGCCGCTGGATGGGCGCCTTGGCCGCCTGCGCGTCTTCCACCAGGCGGATGATGCGCGCCAGCACCGTCTCGGCGCCCACGGCCCCCACCTGCAGCACGATGCGGCCCTCGCCATTGATGGCGCCGCCCGTCAGCCGCCCACCGGCTTCACGCACCACCGGCAGGGGCTCGCCCGTCAGCATGGATTCGTCCACCTGCGTCTGGCCTTCGAGCAGCGTGCCGTCTGCCGGAATGCGCTCGCCCGGGCGCACCACCAGGCGGTCGCCCACCATCACCTCGGCCAGGGGCACGTCCACCTCGCCGTCGCGGGTGATGAGGTGCGCCACCTCCGGGCGCAGCGCGTGCAGGGCGCGGATGGCCTGCGTCGTCTGGCGCTTGGCGCGGGCTTCGAGCCACTTGCCCAGCAGCACCAGGGTGATGACCACGGCGGAAGCCTCAAAGTACAGGTGCGGCGCGTGGCCGGGCACAGCACTCCACCACAGCCACAGCGACAGGCCATAGCCCGCGCTGGTGCCCAGCGCCACCAGCAAATCCATATTGCCCGTGAGCGCCTTGGCCGCGTGCCAGCCCGCCTTGTAAAAGCGCGCACCCAGCCAGAACTGCACGGGCGTGGCCAGCAAAAACTGCGCCCAGGGCGGCAGCATCCAGTGCTGGCCCAGCAGATCGCCCAGCATGGGCAGCACCAGCGGCGTGGATAGCAGCAGCCCCCAGGCCACGGGCGCAAACCCGGCCCAGGGGCCCTGGGCTTGCTGCGCGGCCTCTTGCGCGGCCAGGCTGCGCGGCTCGTAGCCGGCGTTGCGCACGGCGCGGCGCACGCGCTGCTCCATGTCGGCCTGGGCGGCGTCAAAAATCAGGTGCACGGATTCGGTCGCCAGGTTGACGGCGGCATCCTGCACGCCGGGCACTTTTTTCAGCGCCCGCTCCACGCGCGCCACGCAGCTGGCACAGGTCATGCCGCCCACGCCCAAATCCAGCGTGGAGGGGGACAAAGAAGGGGGGGAGGTGGGGG
>JAJTBK010000377.1 GCA_021286965.1 Comamonadaceae bacterium
GTCGTCTCGGCCTACGAGTCGCTGGTCAAGGTCGGGCAGGACGCCAAGATCCCGCTGGTGGCCTCGGACACCGACAGCGTCAAGCGCGGCGCCGTCGCCGCCCTGGGCATCAACTACCGCGACCTGGGCGAGCAAACCGGCCGCATGGTGGTGCGCATCTTGAAGGGCGAAAAGCCCGGCGACATCAAGAGCGAAACCAGCACCAAGCTCGAACTCTTCGTCAACCCCGGCGCTGCCGAAAAGCAAGGCGTGAAGCTGCCTGAGGCGCTGATCAAGTCGGCCGCCCAGGTCATTCAATAAAATCACCGCTTCCGCGTGGCACACAGGAGCCCCCTTCGGGGCTCCTGTTGCGTTATATCCCCCCTCCTTTTTTCCCCTGCGGCCCGCCCCATGTCCTTGTTTTCCCTGTTCGGGGCCGTTGAAATCGGCCTGATCTTCAGCCTGGTGGCGCTGGGCGTCTACATCTCGTTTCGGTTGCTGCGCTTTCCCGACCTGACCGTGGACGGCAGCTTTCCCCTGGGTGGCGCGGTTTGCGCCATCTTGATCTCCACCGGCACCAACCCCTGGCTCGCCACCCTGGCGGCCACTGCGGCGGGCGCCGTGGCCGGGCTGATCACGGGCTGGCTCAACGTCAAGCTCAAGATCATGGATCTGCTGGCCTCCATCCTGATGATGATCGCGCTGTACTCGATCAACCTGCGCGTCATGGGCGGCCCCAACGTGCCCCTCATCAACGACACCACCGTCTTTACCCTGCTGCAGCCCGAGGGCATGGCCGACTACGTCGCCCGTCCCCTCATCCTGCTGCTGATCGTGGTGCTGGCCAAGCTGGCGCTCGACTGGTTCTTTGCCACCGAACGCGGCCTGGCGATTCGCGCCACGGGCTCGAACGCGCGCATGGCACGCGCCCAGGGCGTGAACACCGGCGCCATGGTGCTGCTGGGCATGGCCATCTCCAACGCCCTGGTGGGCCTGGCGGGCGCGCTGTTTGCGCAGACGCAGGGCGGCGCCGACATTTCCATGGGCATTGGCACCATCGTCATCGGCCTGGCCGCCGTCATCGTGGGCGAATCCATCCTGCCGTCGCGGCGCATCGTCTGGGCGACGCTGGCGGTGGTGGTGGGCGCCATCGTCTACCGCTTCTTCATCGCCGCCGCACTCAACAGCGACTTCATCGGCCTCAAGGCCCAGGACCTGAACCTCGTCACCGCCCTGCTGGTGACGGTGGCGCTGGTGATTCCGCAGCTCAAGCGCAAGCTCGCCAGCCGCAAGGCATAAAAGAAAGAACGCCCATGCTGAGCGCACACAACCTGACCCTTACCTTCAACCCCGGCACGCCCATTGAAACGCGCGCGCTGCGCGGGCTCTCGCTGGAAATTCCGGCCGGCCAGTTCGTCACCGTCATCGGTTCCAACGGCGCGGGCAAGTCCACGTTCCTCAACGCCGTCTCCGGCGACCAGGGCGTGGACGGCGGGCGCATTTTGATCGACAACGTCGATATGACGCACAAGCCCGTCTGGGAGCGCGCCGAGCGCGTGGCGCGCGTCTTCCAGGATCCCATGGCCGGTACCTGCGAAGACCTGACGATCGAGGAAAACATGGCCCTGGCGCAGCGCCGGGGCGAGTTTCGCAACCTCTCGCGCGCCGTCAAGAACCACATGCGCGACGGCTGGCGCGAGCGCCTGTCCACGCTTGGCCTGGGGCTGGAGAACCGCCTCACCGACCGCATCGGCCTGCTCTCGGGCGGCCAGCGCCAGGCCGTGAGCCTGCTCATGGCGGCGCTGCAGCCGTCGCGCATCCTGCTGCTCGACGAGCACACCGCCGCGCTCGACCCGCGCACCGCCGACTTCGTGCTGCAGCTGACGGCGCGCATCGTCGCCGAGGCCCAGCTGACCACCATGATGGTCACGCACAGCATGAGGCAGGCCCTGGACGTGGGCAGCCGCACCGTGATGCTGCACCAGGGCCAGGTGGTGCTCGACGTCTCGGGCGAGGAGCGAGCCCGCATGGATGTGCCCGACCTGCTGCACATGTTCGAGAAAGTGCGCGGCGAAAAACTCGCCGACGACGCTCTGCTGCTGGGTTAAGCCCTCTAGCAAATCCCACCCCGGGGCCGATACCATCGGCCCCTTTTCTGATCCTTACCAGGTCGTTTTCATCCACCCCCACTGCAGCCGCGCGCAGCCCAACCCGGGCCCCCGGCGCGGCTGCCCTGCACAAAGAAACCACACCATGAGTGCAAGCCCCTCCTCCTCCGGCGGCGAACTGCGCCGGGCGCTCAAGGCGCGCCACCTGTCGATGATCGCCATCGGCGGCTCCATCGGCACCGGCCTGTTCGTCGCCTCCGGCGCCACCATCTCGCAAGCCGGCCCCGGCGGCGCCGTGCTGGCGTACATGATCGTCGGCCTGATGGTCTATTTCTTGATGACCAGCCTGGGCGAGATGGCCGCCTACCTGCCCACCTCGGGCTCGTTCGCCACCTACGGCGCGCGCTACGTCGATGAGGGCTTTGGCTTCGCCCTGGGCTGGAACTATTGGTACAACTGGGCGGTGACGATTGCCGTCGATCTGGTGGCGGCGCAGCTCGTCATGGCCTACTGGTTCCCGGACGTGAACGGCGTGCTCTGGAGCGCGGGCTTTTTGGCCATCATGTTTGCGCTCAACGCCATTTCGGTGCGCGGCTTCGGCGAGGCCGAATACTGGTTTGCCGCCATCAAGGTGGCCACCGTCATCGTCTTCATCGGCGTCGGCGTGCTGATGATCTTCGGCATCCTGCGCGGCGACGCACAGCACCAGGGCCTGTGGGCGCACCTGCAGCTGTGGACGCTGGGCGACGCGCCCTTTGCCGGCGGCTTTGCCGCCCTCATCGGCGTGGCCATGATCGTCGGCTTCTCCTTCCAGGGCACGGAGCTCATCGGCATCGCCGCTGGCGAATCGGAAGACCCGGCCAAGAACATCCCGCGCGCCGTGCGCCAGGTGTTCTGGCGCATCTTGCTGTTCTATGTGTTCGCCATCCTGGTCATCAGCCTGATCATTCCCTACACCGATCCGCAGCTGTTGAAGAACGACGTTGGCGACATCGCCGTCAGCCCCTTCACCCTGGTGTTCCACCGCGCCGGCCTGCTCTCGGCCGCCGCCCTCATGAACGCGGTGGTATTGACATCGGTGCTGTCGGCCGGCAACTCGGGCATGTACGCCAGCACGCGGATGCTCTACGTGCTCGCCTGCCAGCGCATGGCGCCGCGCATTTTTGCCCGCGTCAATGCCAGCGGCGTGCCCATCATGGCGCTGCTTGCCACCACCATCGTGGCGGCGCTGTGCTTTCTGACCAACATCTTCAGCCCGCAGCTGGTGTACGTGTGGCTGCTCAACCTCTCGGGCATGACCGGCTTCATCGCCTGGCTGGGCATTGCCATCAGCCACTACCGCTTCCGCAAGGGCTACGAGGCCCAGGGCCTGCAGCTGTCGGCCCTGCCCTACCGCGCAGCCGCCTTCCCGTTCGGCCCCATCTTCGCCTTCGTGCTGTGCTTGATCATTACCCTGGGGCAGAACTACCAGGCGTTCCTGCAGGACAAGATCGACTGGACGGGCGCCATCGCCACCTACATCGGCCTGCCGCTGTTCTTCCTGATCTGGGGCGGCTACCGCTGGGTCAAGGGCTCGCGCATCGTGCCCTACAGCGAGATGAAGGTGCAGCCTGAAGTGGTGTAAACCGCAAAATTGAGAATAAAAATAGCTGCCAGCGCCCGTCCAACAAGCGCTGGCAGCTATTTTTTTTATAGCATCACACCCCCAGCGGCAGATCGGCGCGCTTCAAGGTGCGCAGCACAAAGCTCGACTGGCTGTGGCGTATGCCACGGATTTTGTAGAGCTTCTCGCGCAGCAGGCGTTCGTAGTCGCGCGTGTCCTTGACCACCACGCGCAGCAGGTAGTCGTACTCGCCCGAGACCAGGTGCGCCTCCACCACCTCCGGAATGCTGGCCAGCACCTCGCCAAACTTCTCCAGCGTGTTGTCCGAATGGCTGTCGAGCGTGACCATGACCAGCACCGTGTCGCCCAGGCCCAGCGCCTGCGGGTTCAGGCGCACGGTGTAGCCCTCGATGACCCCGGCCTCCTGCATCTTCTTGATGCGCGCCCAGCACGGCGAGGGCGAGAGGCCGACGGCGGCGCCAATCTCTTGCAGGCTGGCGCGGGCGTCGTGCTGCAGGATGGAGAGTATTTTTCTATCGAGCCGGTCTATTTCCATGCATTCACTCCGTTGATGACAAGCAAACAGCAAAATATTCTGTAACAACGGCTTTTTAGCAGAAATTTCAGCAAATCCAACTGCAGCCCCACGCGCATACTTGCTGCCATCGCAGGCGCTTTGACCGAGGCGCACAGCAGGCCAGGCTGCCCCGGGTTACCGCCCAGGGCCGCGCTGCACAAGCCACAAGCTTGAGAGCCATTCAAGGGAGCATCCACTGCCGCTATACTCCGGCGATTCGTCAGGAGAGAGTGCCCCGCTACCCGCAAACGGCACCGCCGAAGGCGCAGGC
>JAJTBK010000454.1 GCA_021286965.1 Comamonadaceae bacterium
GCCCTATCAGGCGTTTCAGAAGTTCATGGCGGCCATCGACGAAAAAAGCAGCGCTACCATTCATTGAATATCAGCCAGCGGTGTTGCACTTCAGAGTTGAGACCGCCCCGCCATAACGGCCTTTGACCGGCCTGCGCACGCGCCTTGATCCTCAGTGCTGCGGCACCTCCGTGTGCCGTGATTGGAGGCAAGGTCATGCAAGGGACGAACGTGCTGTTCGGTCAGATTGCCGTCGTGTTCGGCATCGTGATCGCCGGCGTGTGGGCTGCCACACAATGGACGGCAGCGGCCCTTGGCTATCAAGTACGTCTTGGCTCGCCCTGGTTTGATTTCCTGGGTACGCCGGTCTACCACCCGTGGCGGTTGTTCGAGTGGTGGTTCTTCTTCGACGCCTACGCGCCCCGTGTTTTCGACATCGGCGGTGCGATTGCCGGCGGCAGCGGCCTTGTCGCCGTGTTGGTCGCCATCGGCATGTCGATCTGGCGTTCGCGCCAATCACGCCTCGTCACCACCTACGGCTCGGCACGCTGGGCCAACGCGGAGGACATTCGCAAGGCGGGCCTCACGCAGCCGGCCGGCGTGTTCCTCGGCCAGCACGACCGCCAGTACCTGCGCCACGAAGGCCCGGAACACGTCCTGACCTTCGCGCCCACGCGCAGCGGTAAAGGCGTCGGCCTGGTGGTGCCGACGCTGCTTTCGTGGCCCGCGTCCGCGGTCATCCACGACATCAAGGGCGAGAACTGGCAGATCACTGCGGGCTGGCGCTCGCGCTTCTCGCACTGCCTGCTGTTCAACCCCACGGATGCGAAGTCAGCGGCCTACAACCCGCTGCTGGAGGTTCGGCGCGGCGCGCATGAAGTGCGTGACGTGCAGAACATCGCGGACATCCTGGTCGATCCCGAGGGCGCGCTGGAGCGGCGCAACCATTGGGAGAAGACTTCGCACGCGCTGCTGGTGGGCGCCATCCTGCACGTGCTCTACGCAGGCGAGGACAAGACGCTGCGCGGCGTCGCCAACTTCCTCTCCGATCCGGCCAGCCCGTTCGAGCTGACCTTGCACCGGATGATGACCACGCCCCACCTGGTGAATGGGGGCGGTGGAGGCCCGCATCCGGTGGTGGCCTCTGCGGCGCGCGAAGTGCTCAACAAGTCGGACAACGAACGCTCGGGTGTGCTGTCCACGGCCATGTCGTTTCTCGGCCTGTACCGCGATCCCACGGTGGCCGAAGTCACTTCGCGCTGCGACTGGCGCATCGCAGACCTGATTTCTGCGGAGCACCCGGTACACGCCGCAGCCCGTCAACTTCTACAACCGCTGATGGGGACGGCCATGAAGAACGCGCCCGTCCTGTTCGCTCTCACGTCCCTGTTGGCCGGCTGCGACCGGCCGCCTGCGGTGGATGCGCTGGCCGCTGACCCGTCCCGGCTTCACACGCTGCGCGCGCAGTGCCGTGCGGGCGAGCACGGCGGCGCGTTCTGCGCGCAGGTGGCGCAAGCCGATCTGCGCCGCTTTCTCTCCGGCAAGACTGGCCCCGGTGAATACCAGACGCTCGCCGACCTGCCGTCCATTCCACCCAGCTTCGATGAACCCGCCGATGACAACGGGCCTGGGCAGGAGAACTCGCCATGAATGACGTAACCATCATCGACCGCTTCCTCGATACGTTCTCGCACTACATCGACTCGGGCTTTGGCCTGCTGCATGGCGAGGTTGCGTTCCTCACGGCCACGCTGATCGTCATCGACATGACGCTCGCCGGGCTGTTCTGGGCGATGGGCCACGCCACCGGCCAGGGCGAGGACGTGATCGCCAAGCTGCTGCGCAAGGTGCTCTACGTCGGTGCCTTCGCCTACATCATCGGCAACTTCAACTGGCTGGCTGGCATCGTGTTCCGCTCGTTCGCCGGCCTGGGCCTGACGGCCAGCGGCTCGACCTTGAGCATGGAAAACTTCCTGCAACCGGGAAGGCTAGCCAAGGTCGGCATCGATGCCGGGGCGCCGATCCTCAAGCAGATCGGCGACATGGCGGGATTCCCCGAGGTGTTCGTGAACATCACGCCCATCGTCGTGATGTTCCTCGCCTGGCTGGTCGTCCTGTTGTGCTTCTTCGTGCTGGCGATCCAGCTTTTCATCACGCTGATCGAGTTCAAGCTGACCACGCTCGCGGGCTTCGTGCTGGTGCCATTCGCCCTCTGGAACAAGACGGCGTTCCTGGCCGAGAAGGTGTTGGGCAACGTGGTGTCCTCGGGCATCAAGGTTCTGGTGCTGGCCGTCATCATTGGCATCGGCTCAGGGCTGTTCTCCGAGTTCAACATACCGGCAGGTTCGGAGCCTTCGATTGACCGTGCGCTGGTCATCATGCTGGCGTCGTTGTCCATGCTGGCCCTGGGCATCTTCGGGCCAGGCATTGCGACGGGGCTGGTATCGGGCGGGCCGCAGCTCGGCGTGGGCGCGATGGCCGGTGCCGCCATCGGCGCAGCCGGAACCGCTGTGGCGGTCGGTGCCGCGGCTACCGGCGTCGGAAGCGCCGTGGCGGCCGGAGCGCGCATGGCACCCGCCGCCGCCCGCTCGATGGCATCGACCGCCAGCAGCGCCAGGTCGGCGTACCAGGCGGGCTCCGCTTCGGCCGGTGGCGGCCTGAAGGGTGCCGCTGCTGGCGTGGGCAATGTGGCCAAGACCGGCGCGCAGGCGGCCGGGCAGAAG
>JAJTBK010000550.1 GCA_021286965.1 Comamonadaceae bacterium
ACTACACCTGCACGCAAAACTACGCCGCCTACACCGAGGCCGAGCACGCGCTCTACCGCCGCCTCTACGCCCGCCAGGAAGCCCTGCTGCCCGGCCGGGCAAGCGGGCAGTTCATCACCATGCTGGCGCAGCTGGGCGCGCGCGAGCGCATTCCGCGTTTTGCCGACATCAACGCCCACCTGCAGGCGGCCACCGGCTGGCAGATCGTCGGCGTGCCGGGGTTGATCCCGGAGGAGCCCTTCTTCGCCCTGCTGGCGCAGCGCAAATTCCCGGTCACGGATTGGCTGCGCCGGCCCGAGGAGTTCGACTACATCGTCGAGCCCGATCTGTTCCACGACCTGTTCGGCCACGTGCCGCTGCTACTGCACCCGGTGTTTGCCGACTACGTGCAGCGCTACGGCGAGGGCGGCCTCAAGGCCATGCGCCTGGGCGCGGGCGAGATGCTGGCGCGGCTGTACTGGTACACCATCGAGTTCGGCCTGATCCGCGAAGACGGGGCGCTGCGCGCCTACGGCGCCGGCATCCTCAGCTCCCCGGGCGAGCTGGAGTACAGCGTCCACAGCTCCGAGCCGCAGCGGCGCCCGCTGGAGCTGGCGCGCACCATGCGCACACGCTACCAAATTGATAGCTACCAGCGCACGTATTTCGTCATCGACAGCTTTGAACAGCTATTTTCCCTGACGGCGCCCGACTTCACGCCGCTGTACGCCCAGCTGCGCGGCCTGCCGGCGTTCTCGGCCGACGCAGCCTGACTACAAAAAGCGCTCCAGGGTATCGGCCTGCACCTGCGGCGCCAGCGCCAGCTGCATGTGGCCGGCCCCAGACAGCAGACAGTTTTCGGCCCCCACCAGGGTCGCCGTCAGGGCCGGAAAAACGATGTTGTCGCAATCGGAATACCAGCAGGTGAACAGCGCCGCCTGCGCCGGCGGCTCGGCCGCCGCCAGTGCCTGCAGCCAGGCACTGCCCTGGCGCATCTGGCGCGCGTTGGTGCTGTAGCCAAAGCGCGCCGCCCAGGTGCCCTGGTGCGGCGTGCCCAGGGTGACGATGTGGTGCACGCGCTGCGCCCCGTCCGGGCAGGCGCGCAGCCAGGCACGCACCGCCAGCCCGCCCATGCTGTGGCACACCAGCAGCGGCGCCAGGCCGGTGGCGGCGTGCAGCTCGCGCACCGCCGCATCGATGGCGCTGGCGTAGGCGTCGATGGTGCCGAAGGCGGGTTCGAGCGTCAAAGCCCGGTAAGCCCGGCCCTGCGCGCGCAGGGTGCGCAGCCAGGGCTGCCACAGTCCCCGGTTGCACAGATAGCCATGCAGCAGCAGCACGCCGCGCTGGCCCGGCGTCGGCGCCAGGCAGTCGGGCCGCGCCCGGTGGCAAAACGGCTGCAGCCAGCCAAACACCCGGCGCGCCGCGCCCACCTCGCGCCACCAGGCGCGCAGCAGCCGCGCCAGGCCCACGGGTGGCACGGCGGCGGCGCGGTTCACCGCCTGCATCAGCACAAAGGGCAGGCCCATGCTGAACAACTGCCACAGCCACGCCAGCAGCAGCCCCGCCAGCGCCCAGCGCGGCGACTGCGGCCAGGCCCAGGCGAGCCAGGCCAAGAGCAGCGCCAGCTGCAGAAAAACTAGAGTTTGTTGCCAACGTGCATTCATGGGCCCTGGGGTGTAATCGGATGAAACCCGCAAAAAATACCATGGACGCCGCCGACACCATCCGCCAATGCATCGCCCAAGTGACCCTGCTGCGCCAGCAGCGCAGCGCCGATCCGGCCCTGGGGCAGGCGGTGCAGGCCGTCAAGGAGCTGCAATCGACACGCTTTCGCGGCAGCTACGCCGACCTGCTGCAATCGGACACCTACGCCCCGGCGGCGCAGTTCTTTCTGGCCGAGCTGTACGGCAGCAGCGACTACGCCGCGCGCGATGCGCAGTTTGGCCGCATCGCCGGCACGCTGCAGACGCTGTTTCCGCGCCCGGTGGTGGCCATGGCGGTGGCGCTGGCCGAGCTGCACCAGCACACCGAGCAGCTCGACCATGCCATGGGTGCGCTCTGGCGCCAGGCCGATGGCGACGCACCGGCGCGCTACGTCGCCGCCTGGCAGGGCGTGGGCCAGCGCCCGGGGCGCGCGCAGCAGCTCGCCAGCGTGCTCGCCATGGGCCGCGACCTGGCGCGCCTGACCGCCAAGCCCGGCCTGCGCACCATGCTGCACATGATGCGCGGCCCGGCGCGCGCTGCCGGCCTGGGCGAGCTGCAGCGCTTTCTGGAGGCGGGTTTTGACACCTTCGGCCAGTTGGTGCGCACGCGCGGCGCGGTCGAGTCCTTTCTGGCCACCATCGAAGAGCGTGAGGCGGCGCTGATGGCGCAGCTGTTCGACGCCCCGGCTGTCGCCTGTGGGACGACTTTGCGCCACACCCTGGGACAAGCCCGCTAGCCCGGGGCGCCAGGCCCCACCCACAATGCAGCGGCATTCGTTCTACCACCCGCTGCAAGAGAGGTTTGAGGCATGGAAAAAGTCTGGCTCCAGAGCTACCCCCCCGGCGTTGCACACGATATTGATCCGGGGCAGTACCGCTCGGTCGCCCATCTGCTGGAAGAATCGTTCCAGAAAAACGCGGGCAACCCGTTTTCCCTTTGCATGGACCGCACCATGCGCTACGGCGAGCTCGACCAGCACAGCGCCGCCCTGGGCGCCTGGCTGCAAAGCCTGGGGCTGGAGCCGGGGGCGCGCGTGGCCATCATGCTGCCCAACATCCCGCAGTTTGGCGTCGCCATGGCGGCCGTGCTGCGCGCGGGCTACACCTGCGTCAACGTCAATCCGCTGTACACCGCCCGCGAGCTGGAGCACCAGCTCAAGGACAGCGGCGCCAGCGCCATCGTCATCCTGGAGAACTTCGCCCACACCCTGGCCGAGGTGCTGCCCAAGACCGGCATCCGCCACGTCTGCCTCACCGCCATGGGCGACCTGCTGGGCGCGGCCTACGGCTGCTGGATCACCTTTGCCGTGCGCCACCTGGCCAAGATGGTGCCGGCCTACGAGCTGCCCCTGACCGGCGGGCGCCAGCTGACGCCGTTCAAGAAAGCGCTGGAGCGCGGCCGCGCCCTGCGCCTGCAGCCGAGCCAGGCGACGCTCGACTCCATCGCCTTCTTGCAGTACACCGGCGGCACCACCGGGCTGTCCAAGGGCGCCATCCTCACGCACCGCAACATCGTCGCCGCCACGCTGCAGGCCGAAGCCTGGTTTGCACCGGCGCTGGCGCGGGTGGGCGATCTGTCGAAGGCGCGCTACATCGCGGCGCTGCCGCTGTACCACATCTTCGCCCTCACCCTGGGCCTGCTCTCGATCCGCCAGGGCGCCTGCCTGACGCTCATCCCCAACCCGCGCGACATCCCCAAGTTCGTCGCCGTGCTGAAAAAACGGCCGTTCCACATGCTGCCGGCGGTCAACACCCTGTTCAACGCGCTGCTGCAGAACCCCGAGTTCAAAACCGTCGATTTCTCGCACCTGTGCGTCTCGCAGGCCGGCGGCATGGCCGCGAGCGAGGGCACGGCGCGGCAGTGGAAACAGGTCACGGGCAGCACCATGATCGAAGGCTGGGGCATGAGCGAGACCTGCGCCATCGGCACCAACAACCCGGTGGACAACGCCGAGTTCACCGGCAGCATCGGCCTGCCGCTGCCGGGCATCGACATCGCCATCAAGGACGACGCCGGCGCCGACCTGCCGCTGGGCGAGAGCGGCGAGATCTGCATCCGGGGCCCGAACGTGATGCGCGGCTACTACAACCAGCCCGAGGAAACGGCCAAGGCCTTCACCGCCGACGGCTTCATGCGCACCGGCGACATCGGCGTCATGGACGCACGCGGCTACACCCGCATCATCGACCGCAAGAAGGACATGATCATCGTCTCGGGCTTCAACGTCTTTCCGAACGAGATCGAGCAGGTCATCGGCCTGTGCCCGGGCGTGGTCGAGTGCGCCGCCATCGGCGTGCCAGACGAAAAATCGGGCGAAGCCATCAAAGTCTTCGTCACCAAGAGCAATCCCGACCTGACCGAAGACGCCGTGCTGCGCTTTTGCCACGACCAGCTCACCGGCTACAAGCGGCCCAAGTACATCGAGTTCAGGAACGAGCTGCCCAAGACCAACGTCGGCAAAATCCTGCGCCGCGAGCTGCGCCCTGGCGCCTGATTGCTATTATTTGTATAGCTGATGACGCTTACCCCGCCTGCCCTACCGCCAGAAATCACCGTACTCGAACGCGGCTGGCTGTCGGCCAACAACTACCTGTTCACCGGCGCCAGCGGCGGCGCCGCCCTGGTCGATAGCGGCTACTGCAGCCACAGCGCGCAAACCCTGGCGCTGGTGCAGTCGGCCCTGGCCGGGGCGCCGCTGGCGCGCCTGCTCAACACCCACCTGCACAGCGACCACTGCGGCGGCAATGCCGTGCTGCAAGCGGCCTGGCCACAGCTGCAAACGCTGATCCCGCCCGGCCAGGCGCAGGCCGTGGCCGACTGGGACATGGCCGCCCTGAGCTACGCCGCCACCGGCCAGGACTGCCCGCGCTTTGGCTACGACGCCACGCTGGCGCCGGGCAGCACCATCGACCTGGGCGGGCGCAGCTGGCAGATCCACGCCGCCCCCGGGCACGACCCGCACGCCGTGCTGCTGTTCGAGCCCCGCGACGGGCTGCTGCTGTCGGGCGACGCGCTGTGGGAGCATGGTTTTGGCGTCGTCTTTCCCGAGCTCGAAGGCGAGGACGCCTTCGCCGCCGTCGGCGCCACGCTGGAGCTGATCGCACAGCTGGCGCCACGCACCGTGCTGCCCGGCCACGGCCCGGTGTTTGGCGACCTGCCCGGCGCCCTGGCGCGCGCGCACCGGCGCCTGCAGCGCTTTACCGACGACCCGCTGCAACACGCCGAGCACGCCGCCAAGGTGCTGCTCAAATTCAAGCTGCTGCAGCATGGGCAGCTGAGCGAAGCAGCTCTGCAGCAATGGGCCGCCGCCACCCCCTACCTGGACAGCGTGCGCGCCCGCCACTTCCCCCAGCACAGCCTGCAGACCTGGCTGCACAGCCTGGTGACGGCGCTGGTGCGCAGCGGCGCCGCCCAGCGCCTGGGCGACGGCATGGTCAGCAATTAGCCCCCAGCGCCTGCAGCACATGCGCAACGAACTGCGTGCGCTTGGGCAGCGGGTGGCGGTCGGGCGCGTACACCAGGTGCACCGGCCGGGGTGGCGGCACACAATCGGACAACACCGGCTCCAGGCGCCCGGCGGCAATATCGGACGCCAGCAACACCTCGGGCTGCATCACCAGCCCCAGGCCACGCAGCGCCGCATGGCGCAGCGCCTCGCCCTGGTTGCACTGCAGCCGCGCCAGTTCGGGCCAAAAGGCCGTATGCGCGCCATCGCGCAGCGTCCACTGCGTATGCCGCCCCCACAGGGCATGGTGCAGGCAGTGGTGCTGCGCCAGGTCGGCCACTTTGCTCGGCCTGCCATGGCGCGCCAGATAGGCCGGTGCGGCCGCGATCACCATGCGGTACGGCACCAGCGCACGCGCTACCAGACCTTCGCCCCCCACCGGGCCAATGCGCACGGCCACATCCACGCCCTCACCCACCAGGTCGGCCAGGCCATCGCTGAGTTGCAGATCGACCCGCACCTGCGGGTGCGCCAGTAAAAAGTCTGCCACCAGCGGCGCAATGACGTGCGTGCCCAGGGTGACGGGCGCGCTCACGCGCAGCAACCCCTGCGGTGCACTGCGGCTGCGCTCGACGGCCGATTCGGCCCAGCGCACCTGCTCCAGCACCCGCCGGCAGTCGTCGCAAAAAATGCGCCCGACCTCCGTCAGGCTCTGGCGCCGCGTGCTGCGCTGCAGCAAGCGCGCACCCAGCTGCGTCTCCAACCACTGCACATGCTTGCCCGCCATGACGGCCGACATACCCAGCTGGCGCGCCGCAGCGGCAAAACTGCCCCCATCGACCACAGCGACGAACACCTCCATATGGCGCAACTTGTCCATCGATTACAAACTATTGGTTAGCAGATAAAGAAAACAGCGCTACTTTATGCGATTGTTGTTTTGGAAAACACTGGCGTCCTTCCCCACTCCTCCCCAAGGAAACGCCATGAAAATCCTCCTCGTCGGTGCCAACGGCACCCTGGGCCGCGCCATCCACACCCTGCTGGCGCCGCACCACGACATCGTCACCGTGGGCCGCCACAGCGGCACGCACCAAGCCGACCTTGCCCGCCCCGAAACGCTGGCCGCCCTGTGCGCGGCGGTGGGCCCGGTGGACGCCATCGCCTGCGCTGCCGGCAACGTCCACTTCGGCCCCCTGGCGCAGATGACCGCAGCGCAATTCCAGCTCGGATTGCAGGACAAGCTGCTGGGCCAGGTGCAGCTGGCGCTGCTGGGCCAGCGCTGGCTGCGCGATGGCGGCTCGGTCACCCTCATCAGCGGCATCGTCGCCCATGAGCCGGTACGCGGCGGCGCCAACGCCTCGGCGGTGAACACCGCCATCGAGGGCTTCGTCGCCGCCGCCGCCATCGAAATGCCGCGTGGTCAGCGCATCAACGCCATCAGCCCGACGGTGCTGACCGAATCACTGCAGGGCTACGGGCCGCTCTTCCCAGGCTTCGAGAGCGTGCCCGCCGCCCGCGCCGCCCTGGCCTACCAGCGCAGCATCGAAGGCGCCCAGACCGGGCGCGTCTATCGCGTGCTGCCCTGAGCTACCAGCACACCTCGCGCCCGGCCTGCGCGCTGCGGCGCAGCATGTCGAGCAGCGGCGCGGCGCGCTGGCGCAGGTGCACGGGCTCGGGGCGATCGACAACACCGTCGCCTGCGCATTCCTGCGCCGCCTGGGTGCGGGCGGCGTCCTCGGCGGCGATGGCGGTCTCGATGGCGGCGATGGCCGCCGGAATCTGCCCGGGCGTGACGATGCCGGCCACGCCCGGCTCCTTGCCCATGAGCTGCACCAGCTGGCGGCCATTGGGTTCGAGCATGATGACGTCCGCCGTGGCGCGGGACTTGAACTTGTAGAGCATGGGCCCTCCCTGGTCAGATGCCGGTGAGCTGGCGGTAGCCGTCGCGCGTGCGGCGCGAGACGCTGGCGAGCACCTGCTCATACCCCGTCTGGTGCAGCGCCACCAGGCGCACCGAGGCCATGGTCGCCGAGCGGCAAAACCAGTGGCAGCTGTGCTGCATCAGGTACAGCTCGGCCGTCATGGTGAAGGCCTGCGCCTTGCGCGCCTCGGGCGAGCCGTCGCCCACGTCGGCCGCGACCTCGGCAATGCCGCGTGCGTGCAGCCGCAGCATGGCGCGCATGTCGAAGGTGGCCGCCGGCCACCAGCGGCTGGCATAGGGCAGGGCCAGCGGCAGGCGGCTGACGCGCGCATCCTGCGCCGCCACCTGGGCGAAATCGTCGGCAAACGACTGGAACTGCAGCACCAGGTTTTTCTCCGTCGTCGCCAGCAGGCCCCAGATTTGCTGGCGGCGCTCGGCGTCGGCTTCGCCCAGGGCGCGCAGGTAGCCGTCGGTCAGGGCCTCCATGAGCTTTTCGATCTGGTAGCGGCTCAGGTAGCTGCCCAGCAGCGCCACGCGCGCTGCGCGCTCGCGCCCGCGCAGCAGGTGCAGGCCGATGAAGAGCAGCAGTAGCAGCGAGAAAAATTCCATCCGTGGCGCCCCGTGTTGAATGCGCCAAGTGTAGGCGCCGGGGCGAGCGCCGTTTTGCAGAAAACCGGCGCAGGGCGGTTTTATGATGCCGCACGCCATCGCGCGGCCCTGGCCGCCGTCCCGGAGCCCTCGGAGCCTGTTTTCGTGTCCCACATCCACATCCAACGCCCCCACCAGCTCGGCCTTGCCGCCGCCCGCCAAGTCGCCTTTGCCTGGGCCGAAAAAGCCGAGGAAAAATTCGACCTGGAATGCACCTACGCCGAGGGCGAGGCGCAGGATTGCGTCACCTTTGAGCGCAGCGGTGTCAGCGGTGAGCTGCGGGTCGAGCCCGACATGTTCACGCTGGAGATGCAGCTGGGTTTTTTCGCCAGCGCCTTCAAGCACAAGATCGAGAGCGAGCTGAACGCACAGTTCGACGCCCTGCTGGCACCGCCTCCACGCAGATGAGCCCAGCGCCGCAGGGCGCTGGCGCTTTACCATGGCGGCGGCGCCGTGCGTGGCGCCAGCACCAGCGAGTTGCCATGCGCATTCTTCACGTCCTCGACCACTCCATCCCGCTGCACAGCGGCTACACCTTTCGCACCGCCGCCCTGCTGCGCGAACAGCGGGCCCTGGGCTGGCAGACGTTTCACCTCACCTCGCCCAAGCAGGGGGCCTCGCCGGCGGCCGAGGAGTTGATCGACGGCCTGCACTTTCACCGCACGCCGCCGCTCCATGGCCCCTGGGCGCGCTGGCCCCTGGCCGGGCAGTGGCAGCTCATGGCGCAGCTCACGCGCCGGCTGCACCAGGTGGCGCAGCAGGTGCAGCCGGACATCCTGCACGCGCATTCGCCGGTGCTCAACGCCTTGCCGGCCCTGCGCGTGGGGCGGGCGCTGGGCATTCCGGTGGTGTACGAAATCCGCGCCTTCTGGGAGGACGCGGCCGTGGACCACGGCAGCACCCGCGAAGGCAGCCTGCGCTACCGCCTGACGCGCGCGCTCGAAACCCGGGCCATCCACCAGGCGCAGCACGTCTTCACGATTTGCGAGGGGCTGCGCGCCGACATCACGGCCCGGGGCGTCGCACCGGCCAAGGTGACGGTGATTGCCAACGCCGTCGATACCGCCGCCTTCCGGGCCTCGGCCGGGGCCGATCCGCAGCTGCTGCGCCACCTCGGGCTCGAAGGCAAGACGGTGCTGGGTTTCGTCGGCTCGTTCTACGCCTACGAGGGCCTGGACCTGCTGCTGCAGGCCCTGCCGCGCATCCTGCAGGCCCGGCCGGACGTCGCCCTGCTGCTGGTCGGCGGCGGGCCGGAGGAGGCCCGGCTGCGCGCCCAGGTCGAGCGTCTGCAGCTGGGCGCGCACGTGGTGTTCTCCGGCCGCGTGCCGCACCAG
>JAJTBK010000500.1 GCA_021286965.1 Comamonadaceae bacterium
TCCTGCGCCCAGGTCATGTTGACGGACAGCAGCCAGTCCTGCAGGACGGGGATGTGGGAGCCCGCCATGTAGCGGTGCAGCACCGCGACGAAGACGATGAGCGTGGCAGCGCCCATCAGGAAGGTGATGAGCCACTCTTCCAGGTGATCGAGAATTTTCATGGTGTTGCTCCAGGCACGAAGAAAGCGCCCGCAGGCGCTGTCTGTGGTGTGCTCTCAGGAAGGGATCAGAGCTTCGCCGGGTCAAAACCCGTGGCTTTGTACACGTCCTGGATGGTGTCCTTGCCAATGCGCCCGGACATCTTCTCGTGCACCGGCAGCAGTGCCTTCTTGAGCGCGGTGCGCTCTTCCTTGGTCGGCTGGTAAATGGTGGTCTTGCCGCTCTTCTTCACGGCCTCCAGGGCCTGGTCGTTCTCGTCCTGGGCGATCTGGTTGGCGTAGATGGTGGCCTGGCGCATGGCATCGCCGAGCTGCTCGCGCACGTCTGCCGGCAGGCCATCCCAGAACTTCTTGTTGACGATGACGGCGTAGCCCAGGTAGCCATGCTTGGTCAGCGACAGGTGCTTTTGCACCTCGTGCATCTTCTGCGTGTAGAAGTTCGACGGCGGGTTCTCCGTGCCATCGACCACGCCCGTCTGCAGCGCCTGGTAGGTCTCGCCAAAGGCAATCACCTGCGGAATGCCGCCGAGCGTGCGAATCTCTTCTTCCAGCACCTTGGACGACTGGATGCGGTACTTCAGCCCCTTGTAGTCGGCGACGGCGTGCAGCGGCTTGTTGGCAGAAAAGTCCTTGAAGCCGTTGTCCCAGTAAGCCAGGCCGGTGATGCCACGCTTCTCCAGCTTCTTGAGCAGGCTTTGCCCGACCGGGCCCTGCGTCACCTTGTGCAGCTCGTCGCGGTTGTCGAAGATGAAGGGCAGGTCAAACACCTCAAACTCCTTCACCCCCAGCGGGCCGAACTTGGCCAGCGAGGGCGCGAGCATCTGCACCGAACCGAGCTGCAGCGCCTCCATCTCTTCCTTGTCCTTGTACAGCGCGCTGTTGGCGTACACCTCGACCTTGACCTTGCCCTTGGTCAGCTCGCCGGCCTTCTTGGCAAAAAATTCCGCCGCCTTGCCTTTGGGCGTGTCCTGCGCCACGACGTGGCTGAACTTGATGACGGTCTGCGCCTGCGCTGCCAGGCTGGCGCCAAAAGCCAGCAGGGTGCAGGCGAGCACTTTTTTCAGGGGAAAGGACATGGTGGTCTCCTCGGTTTTTGGGATCGACAAGCGCCGCACTGTAGGCAGCTTGGCCCCACCTGGTAACTGTGGTGTTCCACAGCTAGGGTTTACCCCAGACAGCGCTTCACCCCTGCACCGCCGCCTGCACCTGCGCCAGCCAATGGGGGCCAATGCGCTGCCCCAGCGCCTGGTACACCGGCGCCGTCGCCGCCTGCAGCTGCTGACGCTGTGCCGGCGCCAGATCGTGCACCTGGGTGCCGCCCACCTCGCGCAGGGCGGCCAGGGCCTGGGCGTTTTCCTGGCGTGCAATCGCATTACCCCACACCAGGCTCTGGTGCAACGCCTGCACCAGCAGCTGGCGCTCGGCCACCCCGAGCTGGGCCCAAAAACGCTCCTGCGCCACCACGGCGTAGCCCAGATAGGCGTGGTGCGTGAGCGTGAGGTGGGTTTGCACCTCGTGCATCCCCTGGGTCCAGAAGTTCGACACCGGGTTTTCCGTGCCATCGACCACGCCCGTGGCCAGGGCGCGGCGGGTTTCGCCAAAGTCGAGCACCACCGGCTGCGCCCCCAGGGCACGCATCTGCTGCGCAATCACGCGCGAAGCCTGCACCCGCATCCGCTGGCCGCGAAACTCCGCCGGCACGCGCAGCGGCCGGTTCGCGCTCATGTGCTTGAAGCCGTTGTCAAGGTAGCCCAGCCCCACCAGGCGCTGGCGCGACAGTGCCGCCAGCAGCTGCTGGCCCAGCGTGCCGCTTTGTACCCGGCGCACCTGCTCCTGGTCGGCAAAAAGGAACGGCAGGTCGAACAGCTCGAACTCGGGAAAGCCGATGCGGCTGAACTTGGAGAGCGAGGGCGCGAGCATGTCCACCGCCCCCAGCTGCAGCGCCTGCATTTCGTCGGCATCGCCGTACAGTGCCGAGTTCGGATAGACCTCGACCCGGATGCGGCCGGCGCTGCGCGTGTGCACCAGCTGCGCAAAGCGCTCCAGGGCCAGCCCCTTGGGCGTTTGCCGCGCCACCACGTGCGACAGGCGGATGGTGATGCCCCCGGCAGCCTGCGCCCGCGCCACGCCGGCCGGCCAGGCCAGCGCCGCCAGCGCGTGCAGGCTATGGCGGCGGGTCAGATCGGGGGCGGGCATGGCCGGTATTATCGGCGCCTGCTTTTTGCCTTGCCGCCCCCCTGTTTTGACCGCACCAGATACGGACGACTTCACCCTGCTGCACAACAGCAGCCGGCCACTGCACGACCGCAGCCGCCGCACCGTGCTCTGGATGATGGGGCTGGCGGTGCTGGTGGTCAGCGCCGTGCTGGCGCTGTTCTGGTACCTGAACAACTTTGAAACCGAGGAAGAAGAACGCCGCCGGGGCGCTGACGCGCAGTGGCTCGAACAGAGCGTGCAGTTTCACTTCCGGCGCCTGGAGGACGACGCGGCCCGCCTCGCAGCCCAGGCCGCGCTCGACAGCACCAGCGCCCTGCCCGCCTTTGGCCAGGGCGCCGCCAGCCAGGCACCGCTGGGCCTGCTGTGGCGCGAACCGGGCGTGATCCAGGCCCAAGTCTGGCGCAGCACCCAGGGCACGGACGTTGGCGACCTGGCCGCCTGGCGCCAGGACTGGCAGGCACAGCCGGCCAACGCCCAGGCACTGCAGGCGCTGCTGGACATCACCAGCGGCCTGCGCCGCGCACACTACGCCGGCCCGATGCGCAGCGCCGACGGCCAGGCCAGCGACCGCATCTGGCTGGCGCAGCCCTATTTCGACGGCAGCCGCCACCGGGGCACGCTGCTGGTGGCACTGTCCATGCGCCAGGCGCTCGACGCCCTGCTACCGGGCTGGTTCACGCAGAACCAAACCGTACGCCTGGTGGTCGATGGCAGCAGCCCCGCGCCCCAGGACAGCGGCCCCTACCGCATGGTGATGAACCTGCCGGGCACCGACTTGCTGCTCGAAGTCGTGCCGCAGGGGCCGCAAAGCTCGCAGGTACCGCGCCTGTTCTTCGTCGTCGCGCTGCTGTTCCTGCTCGGCATGTTGGCCAGCCTGCTGGCGCTGCGGCGCGACATCGGCAAGCGCCAGCAGGTGCAGCAGCGCCTGCAGGCCGAAGTGGCGCTGCGCACGGCGATGGAACATTCCGTCAGCATCGGGATGCGCGCCTGGGACATGCGCGGGCGCATCCTGTACGTGAACGATGCCTTCTGCGCCCTGGTCGGCTGGAGCGCCACCGAGCTGCTCGGGCGCAGCGCCCCCATGCCCTACTGGCCGCAGGAGCTGCAGCAAGAGCTGCTGCTGCAGCACCACCAGGTCATCCGCCACGGCACACCGCGCCAGGGGCTCGAAACCCAGTTCCAACACCGCGACGGCCACCTGGTCGATGTGCTGATCCACGAAGCGCCCCTGCTCGCCGCCGACGGGCGCCAGCTCGGCTGGATGAGCTCGGTGCTCGACATCAGCGAGCGCAAGCGCGCCCAGCAGCTGGCGGCGCAGCAACAGGAAAAACTCGAAGCCTCGGGCCGCCTGGTGGCCGTGGGCGAAGTCGCCTCCACCCTGGCGCACGAGCTCAACCAGCCGCTGGGCGCACTCGCCAGTTTTGCCAACGGCCTGCTCAACCGCCTGCACAGCGGCAGCATCGGCCTGGCCGAAATGGAACCCGTGGTGCAGCGCATGGCGCAGCTGGCCAACCGCGCCGGCGGCGTCATCCAGCGCGTGAACGCCTTTGCCCGCCGGCGTGAGCTGCAGCTGAGCCAGCTCAACCTCTCGGCCCTGGTGCGCCGTGTTGGCGCCAGCGTGCAGGAACAACAGGAAACCCAGCCCACCCCGGTGGCACTGCAGCTGCAGCTGCCACCGGCCGACCTGTGGGTGCAAGGCGACGCGCTGCTGCTCGAACAGCTGGTGCACAACCTGTGCAGCAACGCCCTGGCCTGGGCGCCACGCGGATCGGCGCCGGCGGCGCGGGTGGCGCTGCGCCTGGCCAGCACCACCTGCACCGCACCCGACTGCAACGCCGCCCCCTGCATCGCCCTGGCCGTGGCCGATAGCGGCCCCGGCGTGCCCGAAGACGCCCTGGCACGCCTGTTCGACGCCTTCTACACCACCCAGGCCGGCGGCATGGGCATGGGGCTGGCCATTTGCCGCTCGATCACGGAAGCGCACCATGGCCGCATCGTCGTCGGCCGCGACCCCGTCCTGGGTGGCGCGCTGTTCACCGTCCAACTGCCCCTCGCACCTGCGCCCAGCACCCCATGACCCAGCCACTGCCGCCCGCCATCGACATCCATATCGTGGACGACGACGCCGACGTGCGCGACGGCCTGGCCTGGCTCTTCGACTCGCGCGGCTGGCCGGTGCGCGCCTGGGCCAGCGGCACCGAGCTGCTGGCGGCCGCACGCGCGCGCGCGCCCGACTGGGGCCTGGCCGTGGTGCTGCTCGACATGCGCATGGAGCCGCTGTCGGGCCCGCTCACGTTCGAGCAAATCAAGGCCCTGGGCTGCCCCTGGCCGGTGTTGTTTCTCACCGGCCACGGCGACGTCGGCAGCGCCGTCGAGGCGGTGAAAAACGGCGCCTGGGACTTTCTGGAAAAGCCCTTCCAGGACAACCTGCTGGTCGATCGCGTGGAGCAGGCGATGCTCATGCTGCAGGCCCAAACCCAGGCCCAGCGCGAAGCGCAGCGCCTGCGCCAGGCCCTGGCCTGCCTGAGCCCGCGCGAACGCGAGGTGCTGGGCGAGCTCATCCAGGGCCACTACAACAAGACCATTGCCGAACACCTGGGCATCACGGCGCGCACGGTGGAGTTTCACCGCGCCAACATCTTCGAGAAGATGGGCGTCGAATCGGCCATCGAACTGGCGCACCAGCTCGGGCGACTGACGCCGATGGAGAAGGATTTTTAGCTATTTATTTGATAGCTCCTCGCGCTTGCTGGATAAGCCATAGAGGCCAAAAGAACCTTAATTTTCAGCCTGCGCACGCTGCCAGCGCCCCGGCGTCGTACCCGTCCAGCGCCGAAAGGCACGCAAAAACACGCTCGGATCGGCGTAGCCCAGGGCGGCGCTGACATCGATCGCGCGTGCGCCCGCTTCGCGCAGCGCCTGCAGCGCCAGCTGCTCGCGCGCGGCATCGAGTTGCTGCGAAAAGCTCGTCGCCTGCGCCTGCAGCTGGCGCGCGAGCGTGCGCTCGCCCAACCCCAGCATCTGCGCCGCCTGCGCCCGGGTTGGCACTGCGCCGCCTTCGTGCAACTGCTGCTGCAGCCAGCGCTGCAGCGCCTGCGCCAGCACCTGTTCGAGCGCCTGCGGCGGCGCCAGCGCATCAAGGCGCGCACTGGCCAGCCGGTGGTGCGCCGCTGCCAGCTGCGCATCCGCCTGCGGCAGCGGCGCATCGAGCACAGCGTTGTCCCACAGCAAGCCGCTGAAGGCCTGCTCGAACTGCACCGGGCCGCCAAACACCGTACGGTAGCCCGCCAGCGGCCCAATCTGCGGTTGGTTGAACTGCACTGCCAGCGGCACCAGCGCCGGCCCGCGCCCCGTGATCCAACGCGCAAACACCACCACGGCCGCGAGCACCGCCTCGATCTGGTGCGGGCTGAATGCCAAAGAGCCCTGGCGCGGCTGGTAGATGACCCAGCAGGCGCCCTCGCCCGCAATCGTCTGAAAGCGCCCGCCGTCAGAAATCAAACTCTGGTACTGCTGCACCAGCGCCAGCGCCGCGCGCAGCGTGGGCGCAGACTGCAGCAGATAGCTGACCACGTTAAAGCTCGCCGGCCCCACCGACGCCCCGGCCTTGAGGCCAAAACCCGCATCCCCCGTGGCCTGCACCGCCGCGCGCCACAGCCGGGCGATGTGGTCGATGGGCCAGCGTTCGCGCTGCATGTCTGCCGCCGGGATGCCCGCCAGCGCCAGCACCTGCGCGCGCGCTGCGCCCTGCTGGGCGGCAGCGTCGAACACGGTGTTGACCCAGCTCATCGAAACGGTGGCCTGCGGCGTCATGGCGACAAGCTCAACATGGTGGCAGCGGCTCGCCCGGTATGCGCCGCGTCAGCCAGGTCAGCGTGTCTGCCACGCTGACGGCGGCGCCGAGGACGATTTGGGTCAGGGAGTCCATGGACACCATCCCGCCTCTGCTGGCAAAGCCTCCCGGGTGACCGACATCACAGCATGGCCTCCACATCCTCCCAGCGCTTGTCCTTGACCATCACGAACCGGCAGCGGCCTTGCGACAGGTTGGCCCACAAACCTCCAATCAGGCGGTCATCGGCGGCATTCAACCAGGCGTTAGCCCCCTTGTATTCCACACAGAGAATCGGCCCCGGCTGTCCTGCCGTCCCTGGCAACTGGCAGAGGAAGTCCGGGTAAAAACGCCCATCGGCTTTCTGCAAAAAGAACGAACACCCCTCACGCCGCACCAAATTACGTACCCAGAACTGAATGCGCCCTTGTTGCGCCCATGTATCCAACTGGCAGGCGCATTCAAACTCTTCCTTGCTGTCAAAGTCACCCACGCGCCCATAGAAATGCTGGCGGAAATCGAAGTGCCCAAAGCGCCCGTCGTAGTCGCGGCTGGGCGCATAGGCCTGGGCATGGAACTCGAAGGCGTATTGATCCGTCACCGCCACCCGCGTGGCCGCATCGTCACCAAACAGCGCCTGTTGGAAAGCCTTGCCCACAGCCTGCTTGCGCAGCTCGCGAATGCGCGCCTCCAGCAAATTGCGGATCAAAAATTTCTGCAGGTTGGCACGTGCCAGCGTGAAACCTGGGCGGCGCAGCACATCAGCCAGCCATGCGGCAAGAAACGCCTGCTTGCTCGCATGGGTCAGCGATGGCTCCGGCAGATTGCGGCACAGCCAGGCAGCAATACGCACCTCATCCCAGTTTTCTGGTTGGTAAGCCAGGCCCAGATCACGCTGCAACTGCGGCAAAAAGCGTGACACCACGCGGCCACCATCGTCAATGTCGACTTCCCCGCCCTCCGACACCTTCAATGCCGCCCCCAATGCCTTCAGGTCATCATCCGTTGGCGCCGCGTCATAGGGCGAAAGATCCCACGGGTACTCCAGCACCTCGGGGTCGTCAAACAACGCCAATTCGCCTTGCCTGCCGGGTCCGCGCAAAGCCAGTTGCGGCACGCAAAAGCGTTCGCCCAACTCGGCAGGCGTCTGGAAAAACTCAATCGCCGTGGTTCGACTGACCTCAGCCGCCTGCGCAATGGCCGCCACCGCCGTGTCGGAGCTGACCGAGGCCTTGAGTGTTTCAGCCTCATCTTCGGTCAGCGGGGTGCTGATGGTCAGCGTGTTGAGCTTGCCGTCCCAGCTCACCTTGTCGCGCACCGGCTTGGGCACACTCTTGAGCTCGGGCTTTTCTGCCAGCGTGACAACCACGGGCGTAAAGACTGCCCGGCTGCCTTCCAGATCGAGGCGCGCCTGCTCGGGCAGCGCCGCCGTGACGAACTCGGCCACCTCGCGCCGTTCAAAACCCGCGCCCGCCACCAACCTGTCGCGCAGCGCGCCAGCCGTTTCGGCAAAGTTGCGCGACACGACAAAGGCATAGGACTGGTTCAGCGCCTTCGCCTGGCGTTGATGGGCACCGGGCTGGCGCAGCACGCGCCCGAGCAACTGTTCCACCGCCGTAGCCGACGACAGCGATGCCATGCTGACCAGGATGTAGGCAAAGGGGCAGTCCCAACCTTCAGCCAGCGCCTTCTGGGTGATGACGAACTTCACCGGGCAGGCCGGGTCGGCAATGCCCAGCTTGTAATCGGCATCCATCTGCTCCAGCCCCTTTTCCTCGCCAGTGGCGACCACGATTTCGTTGGCCGGGATGCCGTGGTTGATGATCAGCTCGTTCTTCACCCGCTCAAAATCCAGCGTCTCAATGCCGGCGCGGCGCGCCTCCGACTGGATCAACACCAAGGGGCGCAGGTAAGCCGCACCCGCGCGGCGCTCTTCATCCGCCAGTTTGTGCAAGGCATCGCGCCGGCCAATGGCATCGGCCAGGCACTGTTGCCAATTGGGCTCCGTCTGCAAAATCACCGGCAGCTTGATCATTTCCTCCGCCTTCAGCTCGGCAGCAGACACGCTGTGCAGCACGTTGCTCGGCGTACGCGTGAGGTCGGGCGTGGCCGTGAGCTCCATCACCCCGCTGGGGCGAAAACGCGCCAGCATGTCAAAGGCCAGTTCGGTGCGGCTGTTGTGCGCCTCATCCACCACCACAAAGGGGCGGCGCAGGCGCAGCACATTGGCCAGCGAATACGGCGTGGTGCGCTCCGCGCCTTCTCCATCGGTCAGCAACTCGCTGCGCTGCACGGGCGAGAGGTTGTCGAAATGCTGCATCAGCGCCCCACTGCTCTGATACACCTTGCGGCACTCTTCTTCTTCCACCTGAAACGCCTGCCGCGTGGCGACGATGACGGTGGTCGAGGTGTCCAGCGTGGTGCGGGTCACGCTCTTGGCTTCTTCCAAATCCAGCACCGTCACCGGCCCCGCCTCGCGCAGCGCGGCGTGGTAGGGGTGGCTGCGGTTCTTCAGCGCCTTGATCGTCTGCTCGCGAATCGGCTTGCTGGGCACCAGCCACAAAATCACGCTGTGTTCACAGCGCAGCAGGTGCGTATTGACGAGCGCCACGCTTTTGGCTGCCAGCCAAGTCTTGCCGCCACCGGTGGGCACGCGCAGGCAGAAGTACGGCATATCCGCAGGAAAGCCCGACAGCGGGTTGTACGGATTGCCGCGTCCCCACAAGCGTTCGGTGGTGGCGGTGAAGGCCGTCGAGGGTGACGGCAACTCGTGGCAAGCCTTGAAATAGGCTTGCACGCTGTTGAGGACACCACCGCCATCGACAGGATCGAATTGGTATTTTTTGGGCGAAAAAGCCGTCATGCCTTGTCCCCATAAGGTGGTACTGGCTCGCGCACCTGCGCACTCGTCGCATCCGGCACAGGCCGAATGCGTTCGATGACGCCACCGCGACTGACAATCAGCTCCGTCCCCGTTTGCGCGGCCAACTCGCGTGCGCGCTGCGCCGCGCGCAGCAATGCCTGCCACGAGCCGCGCAAATCGGCAGTGCGCGCCTGGTCGATAGGCTTTTGGGTATTCATTGCTCGCTCCAATCCAG
>JAJTBK010000506.1 GCA_021286965.1 Comamonadaceae bacterium
AGCCTAAGTCCTTGACTTATAAGGTTTCTGACCGGGATGGGATGTACGTGACGGTATCGCCCGCAAATACCGTCACCTTCCGCTATGACTACCGTCTCAACGGCCGACGCGAGACCTTGACCATCGGCCGCTACGGAGCGGGCGGCATATCGTTGGCAATGGCCCGCGAACTGCTCCTGGAGGCGCGCAAGACCGTTCTCCAGGGCATCTCGCCGGCGCTGGAGAAGCAACGCGACAAGCGCCGGGTTCGTGCCATCAAGACCTTCGGCGCGGCGATGGAGACGTTCCTCGCCCATGCGAAATGGGCCGACAGCACCCGCGCTGCGCGCATGCACATCATCGACCGGGACATCCTGCCGGTTTTCCAGAACCGCCTGCTGACCGAAATCCAGGCCGAAGACCTCCGGATCTTGTGCAACAAGGTCAAGGAGCGCGGGGCGCCAGCCACCGCGGTGCAGATCCGGGACATCGTGAAGCAGGTCTACGTCTACGCCATCGCCCATGGTGAAAAGGTGGCCAACCCCGCCGACAGCGTGGGACCGTCTTCGATCGCCACCTTCGTGCCGAAGGATCGCGCCCTGTCGCCGCTGGAAATCCGGCTGATGCAGCAGCAGTTGGAATCGGTGGCGACCTATCCGACCATCAAGCTGGCGCTGCGCCTGATCCTGCTGACGCTGGTGCGCAAGAGCGAACTGATCCAGGCCACCTGGGATGAGGTCAATTTCGAGAACGCGACGTGGACGATTCCGAAGCAGCGGATGAAGGGGCGCAATCCGCATGTGGTGTATCTGTCGCGCCAGGTGCTCGACATCTTTGTCACGCTGCACGCCTGTGCGGCAGGCTCAAGGTTCGTTTTTCCTTCTCGCTACGATCCGGATCGGTGCATGTCCAATGCGACCTTGAATCGGATCACGCAGCTCATCGTGGAGGGTGCCAAGGTCAAAGGTCTGCCGCTGCAACCGTTCACCGTTCACGACCTGCGCCGCACCGGCTCGACGCTGCTGAACGAGATCGGCTTCAACCGCGACTGGATTGAGAAGTGCCTGGCGCATGAGGAGGGGCGTTCCTCGCGTGCGGTCTACAACAAGGCCGAGTACGCCGAGCAGCGGCGCCACATGCTGCAGGAGTGGGCGCACTTGGTCGACGCCTGGGGCAGTGGACAGACCTACGTGCCGAAGCTGATGCCGGAGAATGTGGTCGTGCCGGCGTTGAGCGCGATCGCGTAGGAGGGCCGCATCATGGTTTGCCTTGGATCGATCTTTGCCGGGTCGCGTCAGGTTTATTTTTTTAAGGAAGAGATCACTCTGAATGATCGAAAACCTGAAAGTCTGAACTTCCCGATGGTTGAGCCGCGCGGTATGCGGGGTAATTCTGCTGAGATATGGTTGTCGCTTGACAACCTTGTGGCTGATGCGGATACTGGAGGCTACTGATGGCTCGCCCCTCTCATCCCAAGAAAGAGGTCGAGGAAGCTCTCAGGCATGCCGAGGGGCAAGGTTGGCGCGTCGAAGTCGGCGGTAGCCATGCCTGGGGGCGGATTTACTGCCCCTACAACGATGAAGAATGCCGCTGCGGCGAGTTCTGCGTCACCAGTGTCTGGAGCACGCCGAAGAACCCCGGCAACCATGCTCGCGCCTTGCGGCGCGTCGTGGACAACTGCACCACGCACCGCCAGCAGTGCGAAGCTGACGACGGTGCCCAGGAGTAGCGCGATGGAATACACGTTCACCTTGAAATACCAGCTTGCGGACGAGGACTGTGACGTCGATGCGCTGGTCGAGCGTCTGGGCGAAGCCGCTTGCGACGATGCCCTGGTCGGCATCGGGCAGCCGGGGCGCCTGGCGCTGGAGTTCACCCGTGAAGCCGTTGATGCGGACGAGGCGGTACGCAGTGCGCTCGCCGATGTGCGCCGTGCTGCGCCGTCGGCCCGGTTGCGCATTCCACTGATGGCGGACAGTGATTCCATTCCCATCGCGGACAGCATTCCATGCGATGGCGGACACCTTGCGCGGGTGTCCTGAGTGACCTGCAAATCGTAGCCGAAGTGTCCGCCATCCGCGTGCAATGGCGGTCTGGCTGATTGCCTCAGGCGGCCTTGGCGAGCCTTCTCATTGACTCACCCTTGAGGGCTATCTTGTGCGAACCATGCACGATGCGGTCCAGGATGGCGTCGGCCAGCGTGGGCTCATCGAGCCAGGCGTGCCAGGCATTGACGGGCAACTGACTGGTGATGAGCGTCGAGCGTGCGCCCACCCGGTCGTCGAGCAACTCCAGCAGGTCGTTTCGCTCGTGTGCGGCAATCGGCGCGATGGCAAAGTCGTCCAATATGAGCAAGTCCAGCCGGGCCAGCTGCGCCAGGCGCTTGCCGAAGCTGCCATCCCCATGGGCGACGTGCAACTCCTGCAGCAGGCGCGGCGCACGCGCGTAAAGCACCGAGAAGCCCAGGCGTGCCGCCTGCTGCCCCAGGGCACAGGCCAGCCACGTCTTGCCGCAGCCCGTGGCGCCGGTGAGCAAGACGTTGTGGCCATGGCGCAACCAATCCCCGCCGGCCAGGCTGGCGATGAGCTCGCGGCTCAGGCCCCGGCTGCCCCGCCAGTCGATGTCCTCCAGGCAAGCACTGGAGACCTTCAGGCGAGCGGTCTTCAAGAGGCGCTGCAGGCGTTTGCCGTCGCGCCAGTCCACCTCGCGCTGCACCAGCAGCGCCAGGCGTTGTTCAAAGGCCAGCTCGCTGGCGGCGATGTAGGTGGCGGCGTCGCTCAGGGCAGCGACCATGCCGTCCAGGCGCAGGGCGCGCAGTTGGTTCAGAGTCTGTTCGTTGAGCATGTTCGTTCTTTCGGTGTTGCGGTGTGCTTGGCGGGGCGGTGGCCGTCAGTGGTAATAGCCCGGCCCGCGTACGTTCTCGTGCAGCGGCAGGCTGGCCTGTGTCGGGATGGGCATGTCCAGCGCTCGCTGGTCCAGGCCGCAACCGAGGATGGAGGCAATGCTCTTGTAGGACGGCGAGCGAATCGACTGCGCCCGCGCGCAGGCCGCCTCCAGCCGGTCTGCCCCGTACTCACGGCCCAGCCGCATCAGGCCCAGGCAGGAGCGGTAGCCCTGCTCGGGATGCTGGCGGTGCTCCATCTGCCAGCGCACCACGGCGGCGGTGGCCGCGCCCACCCGCTCGCCCCAGGCGATGAGCTTGGCAGGCGTCCACTCCCGGTGTGCCCGGTGCGAGGCCGGCATGTGCTCTGGGGCGGTGGTGTGCGCACCCCGGCGCGGATTGAGGACATGGGCGGCCACCCGTTTGCTGGCGTGCAGAACCTCGAGCGTTGCGCTCGTGACACGCAGCTCCACCACCTCGCCCACCAGGGCGTGGGGCACCGAGTAGTAGTGGCCGTCGAGCTCGACGTGGGAGTCGATGTTGACGCGGGCGCGCTTGAAGCGGGCTATGGCCATGCGCGTGGCCGGCAGGGGGCGCAGCAGCGGCGCGTCGAGCTCGGCAAAGGTGCTGGCCCGATTGCCGGGCAGTTTCTTGAAGGGGCGCTGGCTCAAGTCCGTCAGCAAGGCGGCTATTGAGCGGTTCAAGGCCGCCAGGCTGAAGAAGTTCTGATGGCGCAGCCGGGCCAGAATCCAG
>JAJTBK010000553.1 GCA_021286965.1 Comamonadaceae bacterium
CTGCCATCGGGTCGGTGGTGTCGGAAAAATTCACACTCCCCCCAGCCAACCCGCACGCCGACGGCCCCAGAGGCCAGGGCCCCAGAGGGAAGCGCCAAAAACGGCACAAAAATTGCTTGCTACCGGCCTATCTCCAACGCCCAGGAGCCGCCATGTTTCGCACATCCCTCTTTGCCAGCGCCACCTTGGCCCTGGTGGGTCTTGCATCCCCAGCCCAAGCAGGCGTCATCATCAACTACGCCAGCGGTTTTGGCGGTGCCTGCGGCAGTGGGCTGACCTGCGTCGGCGACACGGTCGTGGTGGGCAATGCGCTCCGCTTAACGCCGGCTGTGGACGGCCAGGCCGGCGCCGGCTACAGCACCACGCCCGTAGCCCTGGGTTCGGGCGCCACCTTCAGCACCAGTTTCCAATTCCAGCTCACCCAACCCGGCGGCATCGACCCCGCCGACGGCATCACCTTCGTCCTGGCACAAGGCACGTCCGGCCTGGGTGGAGCAGGTGGTGGCATGGGCTACCAAGGTGTCGGCAACAGCGTCGCCATTGAATTCGACACCTACTGGAACGGCTTTGACCCGAACAGCAACCACGTCGGCGTAGACACCAATGGCTCCTTGAGCAGCCTGCTGACTGCCAGCCCCTATGGGCAAACGGTATGCGATCTCAGCAACTACGCCACCGATGGCTGCATGAGCAACGGCAAGGTCTGGTCAGCGTTCATCAACTACGACGGCTCGACACAAAAGCTCAACGTGAGCGTGCAGCAACAGGGGCTGGCCCTGGTGCAGATGATCACGGATTACAGCATCGACATTGCCAGCTACCTGGGCAGCAACAACGCCTACGTCGGCTTCACGGCCGCAACGGGTGCCGGCCATGAGAACCACGACATTCTGGGCTGGCAATTGGCGAACGACACCTCTATCGGTACCGACGGCAGCAACAACGTCCCCGAGCCCGCCGGCTTGGCGCTGCTCGCCATCGCCGGCCTGGCGGCCCTGGGTGCACGCCGCAGCGGCCCGCACACGACGGCTACACGTTGATCGCCGCCGCCGAGCCCGCCTGGCGGCGCAACTCGAATTTCTGGATCTTGCCGGTGCTGGTCTTGGGCAGGTCGCCAAACACCACCGCGCGCGGCACCTTGAAGCCGGCCAGGTGCTGCTTGCAATGCGCCACGATGTCCTCCACCGTGGTGTGCGCGCCGGCCTTGAGCTCGACGAAGGCGCAGGGCGTCTCGCCCCACTTGGCGTCGGGCTTGGCGACGACGGCGACGGCGAGCACGTCGGGGTGGCGGTAGAGCACGTCTTCCACCTCGATGGAGGAGATGTTCTCGCCGCCCGAGATGATGATGTCCTTGCTGCGGTCCTTGATCTTGATGTAGCCGTCGGGGTACTGCACGGCCAGGTCGCCGGTGTGGAACCACCCGCCCCGGAAGGCATCTTCCGTCGCCTGCGGGTTCTTCAGGTAGCCCTTCATGGCGATGTTGCCCCGGAACATGATTTCACCCATGGTTTCGCCGTCGTGCGGCACCGGCTCCAGGGTGTCGGGGTCGAGCACGGCGGCGGCGCGCTGCAGGTGGTAGCGCACGCCCTGGCGGGCGTTGAGGCGGGCGCGCTCGCCAATGTCAAGCTGCTCCCACGCCTCGTGCTTGTCGCAGACGGTGGCGGGGCCATACACCTCGGTCAGGCCGTACACATGGGTCAAGTCGAACCCCATCTTTTCCATGCCCTCGATCATCGAGGCCGGAGGCGCAGCGCCGGCCACCATGGTTTTCACGCCAGCGGGTACGCCTTCCTTGAGCGCTGCCGGGGCGTTGACCAGCAGGCCCTGCACGATGGGCGCGCCACAGTAGTGCGTCACGCCATGCTGGCGGATGGCATCGAAGATGGCCTTGGCGTCCACCCGGCGCAGGCAGACATTGACGCCCGCACGCGCCGCCACCGTCCACGGAAAGCACCAGCCGTTGCAGTGGAACATGGGCAGCGTCCACAGGTACACGCTGTGCTTGGGCATGTCCCATTCGAGCACGTTGCTGATGGCGTTGATGGCCGCGCCCCGGTGGTGGTACACCACACCCTTGGGGTTGCCGGTGGTGCCGCTGGTGTAGTTGAGCGCAATCGCATCCCACTCGTCACCCGGCAGCTGCCAGGCGAACTGCGCGTCGCCCTGGGCCAGAAAGCTTTCGTAGTCCACGCCGCCCAGGTTGTGCGCGGCAGGGCCGTATTCGGCGTCCTGCACCTCGATCACCGTGAGTGGCGCAGCGCTCTGGCGCAGCGCCAGGGCCTTGGCCATGACGGCACTGAATTCGGGATCGACGATCACCGCCCGGGCCTCGCCGTGGTCGAGCATGAAGGCGATGGTTTCCGGGTCCAGCCGGGTGTTGAGCGTGTTGAGCACCGCCCCGGCCATAGGCACGCCAAAGTGCGCCTCCACCATGGGCGGGGTGTTGGGCAGCATCACGGCCACGGTGTCGTTCTTGCCAATGCCGGCACGCTGCAGGCTGCTGGCGAGCTGGCGGCAGCGCGCGTAGGTCTGGCTCCAGGTCTGGCGCAGGCTGCCGTGCACGATGGCCAGGCGCTCGGGGTACACCTGGGCGGTGCGTTCGATGAAGGACAGGGGCGTGAGCGGGGCGTGGTTGGCTTCGGTACGGGGCAGATTCTGGTCGTAAATGCTGGTCACGGTGCGGGTCACGGCGGGTTCCTTGGTTTTTTTGGACAAGAAGATGCTGCATTGCAACAACCGAGCCTGACGCGGGGCTGATAACCCCCAGGGGCGTCGCGCCGCCACTGTCAACTAGGCGACACGGGCACTCTTGGCCCGGTACATGGCAGCATCGGCACTGCCGAGCAGGCTGTCGGCATCCTGGCCATCCTGTGGGAACAGGCTCAGGCCCATGCTGGCACGCACCGGCAGGGTGCGCTCACCCACGGCCAGCGGCGCCGCAAACGCCTGCGCCAGCTTGTGCAGCAGGGCCTGGGCGGCCTCGGGGGTATCGACGTTTTCGCACAGCACGGTGAACTCGTCGCCGGCCAGGCGGGCGACGATGTCGCTCTGGCGCACGGCCCCCCGGATGGCCTCGGCCGTGGCCTGCAGCACGAGGTCGCCCACGGCGTGGCCCAGGTTGTCGTTGATGGCCTTGAAGCCATCGAGATCGACGAACACCAGCGCCAGCGGCCGCCCGCTGCGGCGCGCACGCTCGATGGCTTGCTGCAGGCATTGCGTGAACATGCGGCGGTTGGGCAGGCCGGTGAGGGCGTCGTGGTGCGCCAGGTGCTCCATGGCGTCACGGCTGCGGTTGAGCTCCTGCAGCTGCGCGCCAATGATGCCCTCCATGTCCTGAAAGCCGCGCGCCAGCTCGCCGAGCTCGTCCTGGCGCTGCACCGGCAGCGGGCCGTGCGCACGCCCGAGCGAGAACGCCTGCGCCGCCTGCACCACCGCGCGCAAGGGCAGGATGAAAAGGCGCGAGGCCCAGGCCGCCAGCAGCGCCCCCAGCAAAGCCAGCAGCGCCACCATGCGCAGCGTGGCAATGCCCAGGGCCTGGGTATCGGCCTGCACCCCGGCCATGGCCTGGGCCAGGCCCAGGAGCAAAAAACGCCCATCGTCCACACCGCCATGCGGCATCCGCACGAAGGCCACACTTTGGGGGTTGCCCTGGGCATCGGTGTGCGCGAACAAGGCGTTGCGCCCACCGGCCTGCAGCAGCGCCTGTGTCGCCGGGAACTGCTCCTGCACCAGGGCCCGCCGACCGCGCTCGAAACCCAGCGCCAGCGTACTGTCCGGGTGGATGAGGAAATCGCCCCAGCGGTTGGCCAGGAACAGCTGGTAGTCCGACGGCAAACCGCTGCGCATCTGCGCCAGGAATGCCAGGGCGTCGATGCGCAACACCACCACCCCGGTGGCCGCGCCCTGCGGTGAGACGACCGGGGCGGCGACGTAGAACATCGGCGGGTCGCGCCAGTCCTGGGCGTCTTCGTGGTTCAGGCCAACGTCGCTCACGTACACCGCGCCGCGCACCAGCGGCAGGGTTTCATAGACGAAGGGCAGATGCCCTTTTTCGAGCAACGCCGGGGCCACCACGCGTTCAATGCGGGCATCGGCCCATTGGCGCACATGCACCAGCTCCTGGCCGTGGCCTTGGCGGCCGATCCAACGCGCCTGCAGGTAGTCCGGGTGGCTGCGCAGCACGGCGGCAAACGCATCGGCCAGGCCCTGCTGCTGGCTGGCGGCGTGCGCGGGCTGGTGGGCCGCCAGCTCGGCCAGGGCCTGCACGTCCTGCCCGACCTGGTTGAGTCCAGCCTGCCAGTGGGCCGCCAGGATGCGCGTGGTATCGAGCAAAGTCTGGCTGGCACGCTGCTCGAGCAGCGCACGCCCGGCACTGAACCCGAGGTAGCCCAGCAGCACCGAGGCCAGCAGGCTGAAGCTGGCCAGCAACACCCCCAGGCGCTGTCCCATGTTCCAGCGCATCAGACCCCCGGCAGCCGGTCACCGGCCACAATGCGGCGCCACCAGCGCTGGCGCTGCTCCTCGTCCTCCAGCGGTTCAAGCCAGACGATGGGGCCGTGCAGGCTGGCCGCATCCAGGGCGGCGGGCTCCTGCAGGGTGTGGGCGAGGCCCTGGCGGCGGGAAAATTCAGCACAAATGACGGGGTCGAGCATGTGGTTGAGCCACAGCTGTGCCAGCTGCGGCTGGTGCGTGCTGTGCAGCACCGCCCAGGCATCGAGCCAGGCCAGCGCCCCCTCGCGCGGCACGACGTAGCCGACGTCGTGCCCGGCATCGCGCAGCATTTTGAACTGCTGGCGGCCGTAGTTGGCGTGCATCAACGCCACCGGGTGGCGCGCCCACAGTTCGACCGGCTCCTCGGGCAGGCGGTACAGCGCCAGCAGATTGCGCCGCAGCTGCACCAGGTCGCGCGCCAGGGCCGCAAACTGCGCCGGCTGCAGTGCAAACGGCGCCCAGCCACGGGCCTGTGCGGCAAGCGAAAACGCGTGCGCGCTGCCGTCAAAGAACAGCACCCGCCCCTGCCAGCGCCGCTCCCACAGCGTCGCCAGCGACGGCGGCTGCGCAAACGCACGCCGGTCGTAGATCAGCCCCATCTCGGAATAGGTGAACGGTACGGCGTACGGTTGCCCCTGCGCCACCGTGCCGGCAATGGGCTGGCGAAAGCGCGGCAACTGCCCGGCGCGCAGCGGCAGCAGATCCGGGTCGAGCGCCAGCAGCTGTCCCTGGGCCAGCAGCGCCGCCAGCTCGACGGTATTGGCGGCAACGACGTCAAAACCGCCATGCGCCGGACGGCTCAGGTGGGCGCGCAGCATGTCGTCGCTGCCGATGATGGTGACCTCGACACGCGCGCCATGGCGCCGCTCGAACGCCTGCACCCAGTCGGCGTCGGCATAACCCGGCCAGGCGAGCACGCGCAGCACCGGCGGGTGCGCGCTCCCCTGGCAGCCGGCCAGGGCCGCCGGCACGGCAGCCGCCGCCAGCAAGCAGTCGCGGCGGCGCCACCGCCTGGGCGGCGGGGCCATCGTGTTTGCACGGACAATCATGGCTGTGAGCATCCCCCAGTCATTCATCCAGGAACTTCTCGCCCGCGTCGATGTGGTCGAGGTCGTGGGCCGCTACGTGCCGCTGAAAAAAGGCGGCGCCAATTTCATGGGCCTGTGCCCCTTCCATGGCGAAAAATCCCCCTCCTTCAGCGTCAGCCCCTCGAAGCAGTTTTACCACTGCTTTGGCTGCGGAAAGAATGGCAACGCCATAGGGTTTCTCATGGAGCACGCCGGCATGGGCTTCGTCGAGGCCGTGCAGGAGCTGGCCCAGGGCGTGGGCCTGGCCGTGCCGCAGGACGACACCCCGGCGCACCAGCGCCAGCAGGCGGCCGCTGCGCGCGAAAAGCAGCACACCCTGAGCGAGGTGCTCGAACGCGCCGGCGCCGCCTACTGCCAGCAGCTCAAGGCGGCGCCCCACGCCATCGCCTACCTCAAGCAGCGCGGCGTCAGTGGCATCGTCGCCAAGCGCTACGGCCTGGGCTACGCGCCTGAGGGCTGGCGCAGCCTGGCCAGTGTCTTTCCGGCCTACGACGATCCGCTGCTACAAGAGTCGGGGCTGGTCATCGTCGGCGAGGAGGACGGCAAGCGCTACGACCGCTTTCGCGACCGCATCATGTTCCCGATCCGCAACGTCAAGGGTGAATGCATCGGCTTTGGCGGGCGCGTGCTGGGCGATGCCAAGCCCAAATACCTCAACTCGCCCGAAACCCCCGTCTTTCACAAGGGCCAGGAACTGTACGGCCTGTACGAGGCCCGCCAGGCCATCCGTGACCAGGGCTACGCCCTCGTCACCGAAGGCTACATGGACGTGGTGGCGCTGGCGCAGCTGGGCTTTGCCAATGCCGTCGCCACCCTGGGCACGGCCTGCACCGCCGAGCATGTGCACAAGCTGTTTCGCTTTACGGAGCAGGTGGTGTTCAGCTTTGACGGCGACAGCGCCGGCCGGCGCGCGGCGCACAAGGCGCTGCTCGCCGCCCTGCCCTACGCCAGCGACACGCGCAGCATCAAATTTTTGTTCCTACCCGCCGAGCACGACCCCGACAGCTTCATCCGCGCCCACGGCTCGGAAGCCTTTGCGCGCCACGTCGGCGCCGCCCTGCCGCTGAGCCGCTTCGTGCTCGAAGCCGCCGCCGAGGGCTGCGACCTGGGTCAGGTCGAAGGCCGCGCCCACATGCTGAGCAATGCCCAGCCACTGTGGGGCGCCCTGCCCGACGGCGCCCTCAAACGCCAGTTGCTGGCCGAGCTGGCGCAGCGCGGCCAGCTCGACAGCAGCGAATTGTGGGACCTGTGGCACCACAGCAAACCCACCAGCGGCGCCCGCCCGCCCGCACCGGGCAACAGCAGCGCGCCCCCCTGGGAGGGCGACTTTGCCCCGCCCCACGCCCAGGCCGGCGACGGTGGCCATGACAGCCGGGGCAGCTGGCCCGCACCAGCTGGCACAGGTGCCGGCGCCTACCGCAGCAAAGGCACGTGGAAAAAACGCGGCCCCTGGCAAGATGCCGCGCCGCCCTACCAGGGCCCGCGCCCGACGCCCGTCAGCCGCGCCGACCAGGCCGCGCGCCTGCTGCTGTCGCACATGGATTTTCTCGAACACCTGAGCCACGAGGACTGGGCCGCGCTGGCGCAGCAGCGCGCGCCGCACGGGCCGCTGTTTGCCTGGCTGGAAGCGCAGTGGCACGAGCACGGCGCCCAGCCCTGGGCCGTGCTGCGCGAACGCCTGCACGGCCAGGGCTGCGAAGACCTGGCGCTGCGCCTGATGAACAGCCCGCACGCCCAGCCCGAGGGTGAGCTGGCGGAAATCCAGCGCGAGCTGCGCGGCGTGCTCGATCGGCTGCTCATCGACCACATCAAGCAGCAGGAAAACGAGGCCATCCACGCCCTGGGCACCGACCCGCAGGCCGCGCTGCGCCTGCGCACGCTGCAGGCGCAGCGCAAGGCACTGGAGGCCCAGTCCGCACCCACCCCTTGACTTTTTCGATTTTCTCCCGACATTTAGGCAACGGTATAATCCACGGCTTTTCGGCAAGAGCGACAGCAGCACCTCCGACCCGGGCCAGCGTGAATCCACGCCACTTGCAGCCAGTGCAAGGCCCACCCTCTCGCAAGGACTGCACACCAAATGTTCGCCCAGACATCTTGCCCCCGAGGCTTGCCCTCGGCCGCCCAGGCGCTGTGCCCGGGCTATTTTTGCGCGCACCATGCCGGTGGCGCTTGCGTTTTCTTTGTGTGCCCGTTTTTGACCCTGAGGTAGTTGATGCCCATTCAAAAGTCCGCGAAGTCTGCCAAGCCTGCTGCAGGCGCCGCTGCCCCTTCTTCTTCCCCGGCCGTCCTGGCCGCAACGAAAGCTGCCCAAGTGTCCACCACACCCAAAAGCAAAGCCCAGCTGCTCAAAGAAGCGGCCGATGAATTCCTGAAGAACGCCGAAGCCCAGGACAAGAACAAGCCGGCGCGCAAGGCCGCCGCCAAAACCACGGCCAAAACCACGACCAAGACCGCCGCCCCGGCCGAACCGGCCAGCGCAGAAGCGCCGAAGAAGAAGACCGCACGCAGCACCGCCACCAAGGACGCCAGCGCCGACGAAGCCCCGGCCAAGCCGAAGGCGGCCGCCAAAGTTGCCGCCAAGGCCCCGGCCAAGCGTGGCCGCAAGCCCAAGGCCAAGGAAGAAGAGGCGGGCGACGACACCGACCTGTCGGACATCGAAGCCGACCTGGAAGGCGAGGTGGAAGAAGCCCCGGCCGCCGAGGCCAGCGCCGATGCCACCGTGGAAAAGGCCAAGCCGCTGCGCATGAAGCTCTCCAAGGCCAAGGAACGCGCCTTGATGAAGGAGTTCGGCCTCGACGAGACCGTGCTGTCAGAAGAAGACCTGGCCAAGCGCCGCTCGCAGCTGAAAAAGCTCATCACCCTGGGCAAGACGCGCGGCTACCTGACGCAGGTCGAAATCTCCG
>JAJTBK010000019.1 GCA_021286965.1 Comamonadaceae bacterium
CGCTGGGGAAGGTGCGCATCTCGGGGTCGCGCCCGAGGTTGCCAACGATGATGACCTTGTTCACGGATGCCATAAAAATTCCTTAGGGGTAGCCCGGACGGCAGGGGAGAGTTTCCGGGCCAGATGGAGAAATGCCATGCCGCACCCTGCGCGGCAGCAGGTGCGCAGCATAGCCGCATTGCAACGCCCCGGCATCGGGGCGATTACACAGCCGTGGTGCCGTCAATGCCCGGCGCCGCGCGCCACCGGCTGCAGCGGCCAGGTCAGCGCCAGCCAGGCCAGCGCCAGCAGCGTGGTGGCGGCAAACAGGCCGCCCGCGCCACCCCAGTGCACCAGCGCACCGCCCAGGGCACCGCCGGCAAACAGGCCCAGCGACTGCAAAGTGTTGTACGCCCCCAACGCCGCGCCGCGCAGGCTTGCCGGCGCCATGCGCGAGACCAGGCTCGGCTGCGTTGCCTCCAGCATGTTGAAGCCGCAAAAAAACACGAACAGCAGGCCGCCCAGCCCCCACAGCGACGGCGCCGCCCCCAGAGCGGCCCACAACCCCAGCGCCAGCTGCACCAGGGCCACCAGGCCAATCGACAGCAGCAGCGCCGCGCGCAGGCGCCCGCGCCGCTCCATGCCAAAGAGCCCCCCCATGGCGACGATGGCCAGCAGCAGCGCCGGCAGGTACACCTGCCAGTGCAGCGCCTTGGGCAGGCCCGCCTGCACCAGCAGCGCCGGCACCGCCACCCACATCGCCATCTGGATGCTGTGCAGCGCGAACACGCCCAGGTTCAGGCGCCGCAGATCGGCGTGGCGCCAGACCTGCGCCAGGCTGGCGCGCGCGCCCGTGTGGGGCTGGTGCTGCTCGGGCGGCACCACCCACAGCACCAGGGCCACACCGCCGAGCGCCAGCGCCATGGTGACGAAAAACAGGCCCGAGAGGCCGATGTGCGCCGTCAGGAACGGCGCCGCCACCAGGGCGACGGCAAACATCAGGCCGATGCTGATACCCACCAGCGCCATGGCCTTGGTGCGCACCAGCTCACGCGTCTGGTCGGCCAGCAGCGCCGTCACCGCTGCCGACACGGCGCCCGCACCCTGCAGCGCCCGGCCCACGAGCAGGCCCATGACCGAGTCCGCCAGCGCCGCCACCAGGCTGCCAGCGGCAAACACCAACATGCCGAGCACGATCACGCGCTTGCGCCCCCAGCGGTCCGAGGCCAGGCCCAGCGGCAGCTGCAGCAGCGCCTGCGTCAGGCCATACATGCCCATGGCCAGCCCGACCAGGGCCGCGTCGTCCCCCCCGGGGTATTTGCCGGCCTCCAGCATGAACACCGGCAGCACCAGGAACAGGCCCAACATGCGCATGGCAAAAATCGCCGCCAGGCCGAGGCTGGAGCGGCGCTCGGCGGGCGTCATGCGGGCGGCAGGGGCGGTGGGTGTGGCGGGCGGGGCAGCAGGAAAAGCGGTATCGGACACGGCAGCGAACCTGGGGAAGTCGGGCAAAGGCGGTATTTTGGCCCAGGGTGGGTTTTCCCGGGCGCAGCGGGGCTGACGCGCGCCCCGGCAGCGCCGTGCCCATGTCCCTATGATGCTCGGTTTCACCCTCCACGCCGCCCACCATGGCCGAGACTGCATCTGCTGCCGCCGAAGACGAAAACGCGGGCCGCCCCCTGTCCGAGGTGCTGCGCACGCCGCACATCAGCATCCGGGGCGCGCGCACGCACAACCTGCACAACATCGACCTGGACATTCCGCGCCAGCAGCTGGTCGTCATCACCGGGCTGTCGGGCTCGGGCAAATCGAGCCTGGCGTTCGACACGCTGTACGCCGAGGGCCAGCGCCGCTATGTGGAGAGCCTCTCGAGCTACGCGCGCCAGTTCCTCGGGCGGCTCGATAAACCCGATGTGGACTTGATCGAGGGCCTGTCGCCCGCCATCGCCATCGAGCAAAAGGCCACCAGCCACAACCCGCGCTCCACCGTGGGCACGGTGACCGAGATCCACGACTACCTGCGCCTGCTCTTTGCCCGCGCCGGCACGCCGCACTGCCCCGAGCATGGCGTGGCCCTGGCAGCGCAGACCGTGAGCCAGATGGTGGACGCGCTGCTGGCGCTGCCCGAGGACACGCGCCTGATGCTGCTGGCGCCGCTGGCACGGCAGAAGAAAGGCGAATTCACCGAGCTGCTGGCACAGCTGCAGGCGCAGGGCTATGTGCGCTTTCGCATCGACGGCCAGATGTATGCCCACGACGCGCTGCCGGCACTCAAAAAAACCGAGAAGCACGACATCGACGTCGTCATCGACCGCGTCAAGGTGCGCGCCGACATCGCCCAGCGCCTGGCCGAGAGCGTGGAGGCGGTGCTGCGCGTGGGCGCCGCCGAGGGGGCGGGCCGCGTGCTGGCGCTGGAGATGGACAGCGGCCGCGAGCACCTGTTCTCCAGCCGCTTCGCCTGCCCGCAGTGCAACTACAGCCTGCCGGAGCTCGAACCGCGCCTGTTCTCCTTCAACTCGCCCAGCGGCGCCTGCCCGGCCTGCGACGGCCTGGGCCAGCAGGAGGTGTTCGACGCCGCGCGCGTCGTCGCCTTCCCCAGCCTGAGCCTGGCGGGCGGCGCCATCAAGGGCTGGGACCGGCGCAACGGCTTTTATTTCTCGCTGCTGCAAAGCCTGGCGGCGCACTACGGCGTTGACATCGAGACGCCGTTCGAGCAGTTGCCGGCGCTGGTGCAGCAGGTGGTGCTGTACGGCTCGGGCCAGGAGCAGATTGCCTTTACCTACCTGCTCGACAGCGGCAGCCGCAAGGGCCAGGCAGTCACCAAGGCGCATCCGTTCGAGGGCATCCTGCCCAATATGGCGCGCCGTTACCAGGAAACCACCTCCGCCGTGGTGCGCGAAGACCTGGCGCGCTACCGCAGCCAGCAACCCTGCCCGGAATGCGCTGGCGCACGCCTGTGCCGCCCGGCGCGCCACGTGCAGGTGGGCGACGGGGCGCAGGCGCGCAGCCTGCACGCCCTCAACCACATGACCCTGGCCGACGCCCTGGCCTGGTTCGGCCAGCTGCAGCTGCAGGGCGCCAAGGCCGAGATCGCCGCCAAGGTGGTGCACGAGATCGCTGCGCGCCTGGGCTTTTTGAACGACGTCGGCCTGTCTTACCTCAGCCTCGAACGCAGCGCCGAAACCCTCTCGGGCGGCGAGGCGCAGCGCATCCGCCTGGCCAGCCAGATCGGCTCGGGCCTGACGGGCGTGATGTACGTGCTCGACGAGCCCAGCATCGGCCTGCACCAGAGGGACAACGACCGGCTGATCGCCACCCTGACGCGCCTGCGCGACCTGGGCAACAGCGTCATCGTCGTCGAGCACGACGAGGACATGATCCGCGCCGCCGACCACTGCATCGACATGGGCCCGGGCGCCGGCGTGCACGGCGGGCGCGTGCTGGCGCAGGGCGACTGGCGCCAGCTGTGCGCGCAGCCGGCCTCGCTCACCGGCCAGTACCTGAGCGGCGCGCGCCGCATTGCGCACCCGCCCACGCGCCTGCCCTGGCGCACGCAGGCACCGCAGGCGCTGCGCGTGGTCGGCGCCAGCGGCAACAACCTGCGCGGCGTGACGGTGGACTTTCCGCTCGGGCTGCTGACCTGCGTCACCGGCGTCTCCGGCTCGGGCAAATCCACCCTCGTCAACGACACCCTGCACAAGGCGGCGGCGCGCCAGATCCACCGCGCGCACGACGAGCCCGCGCCCTGCCAGGCGCTGCAGGGGCTCGACGGCATCGACAAGGTCATCAACGTCGATCAAAGCCCCATTGGCCGCACGCCGCGCAGCAACCCGGCCACCTACACCGGCCTGTTCACCCCCATCCGCGAGCTGCTGGCGCAAACGCCGGCGGCGCAGGAGCGCGGCTACGGCCCGGGGCGCTTTAGCTTCAACGTCGCCGGCGGGCGCTGCGAGGCCTGCCAGGGCGACGGCGTGGTCAAGGTCGAGATGCACTTTCTGCCCGATGTGTACGTGCCCTGCGACGTCTGCCACGGCCAGCGCTACAACCGCGAGACGCTGCAGGTGCAGTGGAAGGGGCTGGACATTGCCGCCATCCTGCAGCTGACGGTGGAGGATGCCCTGGCGTTCTTTCAGGACCAGCCGCCCATCGCACGCAAGCTGCAGACGCTGCGCGACGTCGGCCTGAGCTACATCCGCCTGGGCCAGAGCGCGACCACGCTCTCGGGCGGCGAGGCGCAGCGCGTCAAGCTGGCGCTGGAACTGAGCCGGCGCGACACCGGGCGCACGCTCTACATCCTCGACGAACCCACCACCGGCCTGCACTTTGCCGACATCGACCTGCTGCTCAAGGTGCTGCTGCAGCTGCGCGACGCCGGCAACACCATCGTCGTCATCGAGCACAACCTGGACGTGATCGCCGCCGCCGACTGGCTCATCGACATGGGCCCCGAGGGCGGCGCCGGCGGTGGCACCGTGGTGGCCACGGGCACGCCCGAGGCTGTGGCAACCAACCCAGCCAGCCACACCGGGCGCTACCTGGGGCGTGTGCTGCAGGCCCGCAATGCCCCACCACCCCGATAAAAAAGGCCGCTAGCGCTTACCAGTCAAGCGCGAGCAGCTCTCTTTTTAATAGCTAGCGCAGGCGCTGCTGGGCGCTGGTGCGCGGCGCGCCGGCGCCGGCATCGAGGCGGAACACGGCCACGCCCTGCACCAGCTCCTGCGCCTGGCTGCTCAGGCTGCTGGCGGCGGCGGCCATTTCCTCGACCAGGGCGGCGTTTTGCTGCGTCGTCTGGTCCATCTGCGTCACCGCCTCGCCCACCTGGGCCACGCCCTGGCTCTGCTCGCGGCTGGCGGCGCTGATCTCGCCCATGATGTCGGTCACGCGGCGCACGGCGGCCACGACCTCGGCCATGGTGGCGCCGGCGCGATCGACCTGGGCGTTGCCCTGCTCGACGCTGCGCACGCTCTCGGTAATCAGCGCCTTGATCTCGCGCGCCCCCTGCGCGCTGCGCTGCGCCAGCTGGCGCACCTCGCCAGCCACCACGGCAAAGCCGCGCCCGGATTCACCGGCGCGCGCGGCTTCCACGGCGGCGTTGAGCGCCAGGATGTTGGTCTGGAAGGCAATGGCGTCGATGACGCCGATGATGTCGGCGATCTTGCCCGACGAGGCATGGATGCCGGCCATGGTGTCCACCACCTGCGCCACCTGTGAGCCCGCCTGCTGCGCCACCGTGCTGGCGTTGCCCGCCACCTGGCTGGCCTGGGCGGCGCTGTCGGCGTTCTGGCGCACGGTGGCCGTCATCTGCTCCATGGCGGCGGCCGTTTCTTCGAGTGCGCTCGCCTGGCTCTCGGTGCGCGCCGACAGGTCCTGGTTGCCCTGCGCGATCTGCACGCTGGCGGTGGCCACGCCGTCGGCGTTGCTGCGTACGCGCGAGACCACCTGCGTCAGGTGCGCGCGCATATCGAGCAACGCCGCCAGCAGGCGCCCGACCTCATCGCTGCCGTGCGCCAGGCGCGCGCCCGACAGGTCGCCCTCGGCCACCGCGTGCGCCAGCGCCACGGCCTGGTTCAGCGGCCCGGTGATCGAGCGCACAAACAACACCATCAGGCCACCGGCGAGCAGCAGCGCCAGCAGCAGCGCCAGCGCCTGCAGCACCAAGGTGCGCTGCAGCCCGGAGACGCGCTGCTGCAGCGCCTCATCCAGGCTGCGGTAGGCCTGGGCATTGAGGGCGTACAGCGCGTCGATGGTGCGGGTGTAGGTGTCGAAATACGCCTGCGGCGCCAGCTCCAGGGCGCTGGCGTTGATGAGTTCCTTGTCGGCCAGTTCCAGCGCCGCCAGCACCTGGGCTGCGGCCGCCTGCACCGGCTGGCCGAGGACGGCGGCAAATTGCGCCTGTCCCTGCAGGGCGTGCTCGAAATTGCGCTGCGTCTGGCCCTGCAGCTCCTGCACGCGCTGCACCTGTGCCAGCAGCAGGCCCTTGTTCAGCGGCGGCAGCTCGCGCCGCGCCAGAAAGCCCGAGCCCTGGGCCCGCAGCTGGCCGAGTTTTTCGCCCAGCAGGGGAATGTTGACCATGGCCGCCTGGATCAGGGCAAAGGTGTGCTCCTCGGCTTCGAGCTGCAGGCCGAAGTGGTCCATCAGCGCCTCGTTGATGCGCAGCAAACTGGCTATCAGCGCCGTGTGCTGCGCCGTGCTTTGCGCCTGCGTCAGGGCGCGGCTGGCAACGCCGGCTTCGAGCTGCTGCCAGCCCTCGCGGGCGGTTTGCCATTGGCTGTGCAGCGCGCCCGGCAGGCCGGCAGCCTGCAGGCGGGCGCTGGCAGCATCGAAGGCCTGGTTGAGCGCATCGCGCGCCGCCGGACGGCGCCCGGCCAGGGCCTCGTCGCCGCCCAACATGCCGGCCGACAGGCCCCGGTGCACCTGCATCCTCTGCACCACCTGGCCCAGCGCCTGCAGCGGCGCCGCGCCGCTGGCCTCGCGCTGCGCCTGGGCGATGCTGGCGCGCGCCTCGCGCAGGTAGAGGGCGGTGGGCAGCGCGCTCATCAGCACCCCAATCAGGGCCAGGATGGCAAATTTCTGGAGCAGGCTCAGGCGGGACAGCAAAGGCATGGTGGTGGGTGCGGCGAGCGCATCGGTGCGGGTTTCGGGGCAGCGGCGACTGTGGGTTCACACTCTGATCATGGTTTTAGCCCATGTCAACGTCTGCGGGCCGCCTGTCTATACCGTTGTTTAAGAACAAAAATAGCTGCTAGCGCTGACTGAACAAGCGCTAGCAGCTATCAAAACAGGAGTAACGAGCTCAGGCTTTGGCGGCGTTGAGCTGCGCCCGGGTGCGCTCGGCGACGGTGCGCGCGGCCTGGGCAAAGTCGGCGCCGCTGCTGGCGTAGAGCACGGCACGCGAGGAGTTGACGATGATCGGCCCGCCCGCGCGCAGCCCGGCGCGCACCGTGGCCACGGCGTCGCCGCCCTGCGCGCCGACGCCGGGGATGAGCAGCGGCAGCGTCGGCGCCAGAGCACGCACGCGCTCGATTTCCTCAGGGTAGGTGGCGCCCACCACCAGGCCGAGCTGGCCGTTCTTGTTCCACGGCCCCTGCGCCAGCTGCGCCAGGTGCTCGTACACCAGCGGCTGGCCGGGCACGCTCGCCAGGCGCTGCGCCTGCAGGTCGTCGCCACCGGGGTTGGAGGTGCGGCACAGCAGGAAAGCGCCCTTGCCCGGGTACTGCAAATAGGGCAGCACCGAGTCAAAGCCCATGAAGGGCGAGAGTGTGACGGCATCGGCGCCGTAGCGCTCAAAAGCCTCGCGCGCGTACTGCTCGGCGGTCGAGCCGATGTCGCCGCGCTTGGCATCCAAAATGATGGGCACGTGCGGCGCGCTGGCACGCATGTGCTGCATCAGGCGTTCGAGCTGATCCTCGGCGCGGTGCGCGGCAAAGTAGGCAATCTGCGGCTTGAAGGCGCACACCAGGTCGGCGGTGGCATCGACGATGGCGGCGCAGAAGTCGTAAATCTTGTGCGCCTGGCCCTGGAAGGCGGCAGGAAAGCGGCTGGGCTCGGGATCGAGCCCCACGCACAGCATGGAATCGTTGCGCGCCGTGGCGTCGCGCAGCATGTCGAGAAAGGTCATGGGGGGATTTTAGGGCGAGCGGCTCGCACGGGCGACTGCCTTGCGAACGCAAAAAAGGCTGCCGAGGCAGCCTTTTCAGAACAGGGGCCAATCAGCGCGGCGCCGCCAATAAGCGCTGGACGTCACGGTCATTGGGCAAGGCGTAGTCGTACCCACGCACAATGCGGCTGTCTTCCGTGCGCACCAATTTCAAGCTGACGTAGGTGTAATTGGCCGCCGGCGAATAGGTACCCACCAGCACCAACGAGGCATTTTGGTTGCGCGCGATGTCCTTCACCTCGCGCGATAGCAGCAGCTCGCCAGCCCCCTCCTGCACGAACACGTCACCACGCAGCTTGACTTCCTTGACGTTAAAGCCCAGCGCGGCCATTTGCGAAGCGTATTGCTCGGCCAGGGTACGGCCCAGAGGGGCCGAGCGCGACAAATCATTGACGTTCACGATGGTGGCCACCAGCACCGGGCCGCCATTGAGGGCTTGCATATCGAAACCGGCCGTCAATTGCCTAACAGTATCGCGGCTGCTTTGCAGCATCGGCGCCATGGCCGCCTCCTGGTAGGTCGGCTCCGTCCGTTGTGCCGACACTGGCGCAGTATTGCAACCGGCCAACAAGGCGGTAGCGGCCAAAGTGAGCGAGAAAGCGGCGAATTTCATTGCTGCACCACCTTCATGTTCATCGGACGGTACGCATCAGCGCGCATAAACAGCGGCGCATCGGCATTTTCCAGGTAATACACATCGGTCTTGCGTGCCACGAATTGGCCATTGCGTGCCACCGTGGTTGTCAGAATCATTTCGGTATGGGTCGGGCCACCAGAGTTGACGCTGCTGGCGTAATCCGCCGCCGCAGCCAAGCCCACCCCAGCCAAAATTGCCGCATCAACATGCAACGAGCCAAGGCCATGGGCCACGCCCAGGCCGGCAGCCAATGTGGTGTACATGCCGGGAATAAAGCGCGGACGGTCGCTGTTATGGCGTACCACCTGAGCCTGGTACGTTACCTCCATGGCGTTGCCAGGGGCCTGCATCACGGGCGTGCCGCTTTGCACAAACTTGGTAATCAGGAATTCCCGGAAAGCCGTATCAAACGCGCTGGGATTGGGTGGCAAGGCCACATACAACGGCACACCTGCAGCACCGGTTTGACCCAACGAGCCCAGGGTCTGGCTCACTACGTCGCGCGACACCAGATCCCAATGCCCTGCCGAGCGCACCTTGAGTTGGCTGGTGTATTGAAAATTTTCTGCTACTGGAATCGGCGCATTGGCACAGCCCGCCAGCGTGATCGCCACTCCCAGCGAGGCAATCAAGCCCAAAAACTTACCTTGTACCTTGTACCTTGTACCCATTATTGACCAACATATATCACTCCTTGATATTTCCAAAAACAGGGCGCCGAAAGCCCCGCCTCACTCCATGCGGCGGGCCATTTTGCAATGGATGACTTGGACAGCACAAGGAAGGAGGTCCCCCCTCCCTCGAACCCCCATATCCGTTGCATCTCCACAACAAAATCAAACCCACCGCCTCCCGAATCAGGGCCTGCTGGCACGCTTTTCCAGAATTTCAAACGCCGGCAAAGTCTTGCCTTCGAGCACCTCCAGGAAGGCGCCGCCGCCGGTGGAGATGTAGCCCACCTGCTTTTCGATACCGTACTTGGCGATCGCCGCCAGGGTGTCGCCGCCGCCGGCGATGCTGAACGCCTCGGCCTGGGCGATGGCCTCGGCGATGGCGCGGGTGCCGCCAGCGAACTGCTCGAACTCGAACACGCCCACCGGGCCGTTCCAGACGATGGTGCCAGCGGCCTTGAGCTGCGCCGCCAGGCGCGCCGCCGTCTCGGGGCCGATGTCCAGGATCATGTCGTCGGCAGCGACTTCGGTGGCTTTTTTCACCGTCGCCACGGCGTCGGCGGCAAAGGTCTTGGCGACCACCACGTCGGTGGGGATCGGCACTTCGGCGCCGCGTGCGGCCATGGCGGCGATCACGGCCTTGGCCTGGTCGAGCAGGTCGGGTTCGGCCAGGCTTTTGCCAATCCGCAGGCCAGCGGCGAGCAGGAAGGTGTTGGCAATGCCACCGCCGACGATGAGCTGATCGACGTTCTTGGCCAGGCTTTGCAAGATGGTGAGCTTGGTGCTGACCTTGGAGCCGGCAACGATGGCCGCCAGCGGGCGCTTCGGGTTGGCCAGAGCGGTTTGAATGGCGTCGATCTCAGCGGCCAGCAGCGGGCCGGCGCAGGCCACCTTGGCGTACTCGGCGATACCGTAGGTCGTGCCTTCGGCGCGGTGCGCTGTGCCGAAGGCGTCGTTCACATAGATGTCGCACAGCTGCGCCATTTTTTGCGCCAGTTCGGGGTTGTTTTTCTTCTCGCCCTTGTTGACGCGGCAGTTCTCCAGCAGCACGACCTGGCCGGGCTGCACGGTGACGCCATCGACCCAGTCGGCCACGAGCGGCACTTCGCGGCCCAGCAGCTCCGACAGGCGTGCGGCCACGGGGGCAAGCGAGTCTGCGGGCTGGAACGCGCCTTCGGTCGGGCGGCCCAGGTGGCTGGTCACCATGACGGCGGCGCCAGCGGCGAGCGCCATCTCAATGCAGGGCACGGAGGCGCGGATGCGCGTGTCCTCGGTGATGCGCCCGGCATCGTCCTGGGGCACGTTCAGGTCGGCACGGATGAAGACGCGCTGGCCCTGGGCCTGGCCCTGGGCGCACAAATCGGAAAAACGCAGGATGTTCATGGTTCGGAGAAAAGAGGAGTGGCTGGCAACAATTGCGGCGCCGATTGTAGGCAGCCCATCCCCCTGCGGCGCTGACTTACCAGCCGAGTCCGATGTGCAGCGGCAGGTACACCGCCATGCCGACGGCGATGGTGCCCAACATGCCCCGGCGCCAGAAATAATAGGCCGTGGCGCCCAGCACGGCCGGCCAGCGGGCGTCCTGCCAGGTGGCCAGCAGCGCGCCCTGGGTCATGAAAATTTCCGGCGCGATGACGGCGGTGAGCGCCGCCAGCGGGGCGTACTTGAGGCCGCGCCGGAACCAGTCGGGCAGCGGCAGCTCGCGCTGCGGGAGCATGAAGAAGGCGCGCGTCACCAGGGTGATGACGGCCAGGCCGAGGATCGCCAGCAGGGGCTGCACCCAGGCGCCGTCGGTGAGCACGAAGGAGGTCATGGGCGCCGCTCCAGCGCCTGCACCACCAGACCGGTGGCCACGGCAGCGGCCACGGCGACCAGGATGTTGAGCTTGAGCGGCAAGGCAAACGCCGCCACCGCCGCCGTCGCCGCGACACCGGTGGCGAGCCAGGTGGCGCGGTCCGAGAGCAGCGACAGCAGCACCCCGAGCACCGCCAGCACGCCGGCAAAACCCAGCCCCCAGGACAGCGGAATCGCCTCGGCCAGGACGATGCCGGCGATCGAGGGCAGCTGCCAGGCGAGCCAATTGACGCTGGCCGCACCCCAGAAATACGGCACCTGCTCGGGCGCGGGCCGGGGCGTGGGAAAGCGTTTAAGGAAGGAGACGAAGATCACGTCGCCGCTGAAGTAGCCCATCCACAGGCGCTGGCGCCGGGGCAAATGGCCAAAATAATGGCGCCACATGGCGCTGAAGATAACGAAGCGCAGGTTGACGCAGGCCGCCGTCAGCCACACCACCCACAGCGGCGCCCCGACGACCAGCAGGGGCAGCACCGCCAGCTGCGCGCTGCCGGCATACACCAGCAGCGACATCGCCAGGGCCCAGGGCAGCGCGATGCCGCCCTTGACCATGGCCACCCCGGTGACCAGACCCCAGGCGCCAATGCCGACGCCGGTGGCCAGCATGTCCTGCACCCCGAGGCGAAAGCTCGGCTGCGCCCACAGCGCCGGGGGCGCGCTCACGGCGCCGGCGCCGGCGCGCCCAGCACCTGCCCCGGCTGCAGGGCAAAGCCACGCAGGAATTCTCCCGCCGCCAAACGTTTGCCGCCAGCGCGCTGCAGCTGCGTCAGGCGCAGCAGGCCGCTGCCGCAGGCAACGACGACGCCGTCTGCATTTGCAGAAAGAATCTGGCCGCAAGCCATATCTGGCAAGCGCGAGGCGCTATTAATTTCGCAGCACCACAATTTAATCACCTCAGCCCCCAGGGTGGTGCTGGCGCCCGGAAACGGGTCGAAGGCACGGATGCGGCGCGCAATCTGCGCGGCGTCTTGCGTCCAGTCCACGCTGCTCTCGGCTTTTTCGATCTTGTGCGCGTAGGTCACGCCCTCGGCCGGCTGGGGCTGCGGCTGCAGCTGGTCGGCCTGGGCCAGCGCCGCGACGATCAGGCGCCCGCCCTGGGCCGCCAGGCGGTCGTGCAGCCGCGCGGTGCTCTCTTGCGCGCCAATGGGCAGCGCCTCGCGCAGCAGCATGGCGCCGGTGTCCAGGCCGGCGTCCATCTGCATGATGGTGACGCCGGTCTCGGCATCACCGGCCTCGATGGCGCGGTGGATGGGCGCGGCGCCGCGCCAGCGCGGCAGCAGGCTGGCATGGATGTTCAGGCAGCCCCGGCGCGGCGCATCGAGCACCCACTGCGGCAGGATCAGGCCGTAGGCGGCCACCACCATGGCCTCGGCCTGCACGGCGGCGATGGCGGCCTGCGCCGCCTGTGCGTCCTCGGGGAACTTGCCATCGAGGCGCAGGCTGCGCGGCTGTGCCACGGCAATGCCGTGCTGCAGCGCGCATTGCTTGACGGGCGAGGCTTGCAGCTTCATGCCGCGCCCGGCGGGGCGGTCGGGCTGGCTCAGCACCAGGGCCACCTCGTGGCCGGCGGCAAGCAGCGCCTCCAGGGCGACGCGGGCAAATTCCGGCGTGCCGGCAAAAATCAGCTTCATGGGGCCGGGCTCAGTCGCGGGCGGCTTCGCGCTGCTGCTTGAGCAACTTGGTCTTGATGCGGCCCTGTTTGAGCTGCGAGAGGTAATCGACGAACACCTTGCCGCGCAGGTGGTCCATTTCGTGCTGCAGGCAGACGGCGAGCAAGCCCTCGGCCTCGATCACGCGCTCCTGGCCCTGGGCATCGAGGGCGCGCACGTGCACCGCCACCGAGCGCTCGACGCCGTCGTAAATGCCGGGCACCGACAGGCAGCCCTCGTCGCCGACCTGCTTTTCAGGGCTGGCCCAGACGATTTCGGGGTTGATGACGACCATGGGCTGGTCGCGCGCCTCGGAGACGTCGATCACCACCACGCGCTCGTGCACGTCCACCTGCGTGGCGGCCAGGCCGATGCCGTTGGCGTCGTACATGGTGGCCAGCATGTCGGCCACCAGGGCCTGGATGCGCGCGTCCACCGCTTGCACGGGGGCAGCCACCTTGTGCAGGCGCGGATCGGGGTAGCAAAGAATCGGGAGAATTGCCATGGTCAGAATGAAAATATGTCGTTATTTTCGCTATTTTTACGGACGCTTGCAGTTGCGTTTTCCAATAAGCGTTGCCCAATCAAGGGCTTGGGCTGAGAATCTGCGATCGTTTGACATGACTTTTTGCCGCCAGACTGGGCTCTGGCGGCGCCAATGAGAGGGGGCGTTTTCCATGCATCAACCCAATAACTACACCCAGGCCGTCACCTGCGCGCTGGGCCTGGCGGCCGCACTCGCCACCTCTGCGCCAGCCTGGGCGCAAGCGCACTACCCCATCACCGCCGCACAGCGCGCCACCGCCGAACAAACCGCCGCCAAAGGCATCCCCGAGGCCGAACTGGCCGCCAACGCCCCCGACACCTACGTCGTCAAGCGCGGCGACACGCTCTGGGGCATCTCCGGCATGTACCTGCAGCGCCCCTGGCGCTGGCCCGAGCTGTGGGGCATGAACATGCAGGCCATTGCCAACCCGCACCTGATCTACCCCGGCCAGACCCTGTACCTGGAGCGCAGCAACGGCATGGCGCGCCTGTCCACCAGCCGCAACGGCAGCACCGACGTGCTGCGCCTGTCGCCACGCACGCGCGCCGAAAGCCTGTCGGACCTGGCCCTGCCCACGCTCAAGCCGCACCTGATCGAGCCCTTCCTGGTCGAGCCCATCGTCGTCGATGCCGATACGCTGGAACACGCGCCACGCGTGGTCGCCACCACCGAGGAGCGCGTGCTCATGGCCAGCGGCGACAAGGCCTATGTGCGCGGCGACCCGGCCAAGCCCCTGCTGCGCGAGCCGGGCGAGCCCCGGCGCTTTCAGATCTACCGCAACGCCACCGCCCTGAAAGACCCAGTCACGGGCGAAATCCTGGGCTACGAGGCGCAGTACCTGGGCAAGGCCGATCTGCTGCGCGGCGAGGGGCTGGAAGAGTCGTCGGACGAC
>JAJTBK010000045.1 GCA_021286965.1 Comamonadaceae bacterium
CCTCCTTGTCCCACACGAGGAAGGCCTTGAACGCGCGGCGCGGGCGTGTGGAGATGAACTTGTCGAGCAGGTCGGTCTTGCCGGTGGCCAGCAGCTTTTCCATCTGCGCGCGCTCGATGGGCTGCTGCAGGATGATCTTGCCGCTCTTGAAGCTGCAGCTGGGCGTGGGGTGCGCCGGCGTGGGCACGGCGCGGCTGCAGACGTAGTTGCTGCCGTGTTCGTGCACCTCGGCGCCGCACAGCGGGCAGGGGCCAAGGCTTGCGTCGGTGAACTCGGCGGGCGCGCTGCTGCCCTCCTCGGCCTTGTCGTCGCCAAAATCGAATTCGAGCTTGTAGCGGCCCGCGGCCTCGTCGTCGCGCACGATGGCGACCTCGGCGGTGAACGGCCAGCCGGCCTTGGAGCGAAAGCCCTCCAGCGGGCCGATGCGCTGGTCGCGCAGCAGCGCATCGGCCTCGGCGGTCTCGAAGGTGCGCCCGGCCGGCGATTTGCCGAACGAGAAGCCGCAGCCCTCGCCGCCGTCCTTGCCGGTGCAGGCGTAGCGGCGGTAGTTTTCCTTGACCACGCCGCCGCAGTTGGGGCACGGCGTGGACAGCGTGGCGTAGTCGCCGGGGATGGTGTCGCGGTCGTATTCCTTGGCCTTTTTGACCATGCGCTCGGTCATCGCGGCGATCTGCTGCATGAAGCTGGCGCGCGGCAGCTCGCCGCGCTCCATCTGCGCCAGCTTGTATTCCCGCTCGCCGGTGAGCTCGGCCTTGCACAGCTCGTTCACTTCGAGCCCGCGCAGCAGCGTCATCAGCTGGAAGGCCTTGGCCGTGGGGATGAGTTCGCGGCCCTCGCGCAGCATGTATTTTTCGGTGAGCAGCCCTTCGATGATGGCCGCGCGCGTGGCCGGCGTGCCCAGGCCTTTTTCCTGCATGGCGCTGCGCAGTTCCTCGTCGTCGATCTGCTTGCCGGCGCTCTCCATGGCACCCAGCAGCGTGGCTTCGCTGTAGCGCGCCGGGGGTTTGGTTCTCAATCCCTTGGGGCTGACCTGCTCGGCCAGCGGGCGCTCGCCCGGCTGCACCGCCACCAGCGGCTGGCCCTTGTCGCCGGCCTTGCCGTCGTCGGTCTCGCTGGCGGCCTCCTTGCCGTAGATGGCCAGCCAGCCGGGCTTGACCAATACCTTGCCTTCGGTCTTGAAGCTGTGCTGCTCGACCTTGGAAATACGGGTCGTGATCTGGTATTCAGCGTTCGGGAAGAAGACTGCCAGAAAGCGGCGCACGACCAGGTCGTAGAGCTTTTGCTCGGTCTCACTCAGGCCGTGCGGCGCCTGCGTGGTGGGGATGATGGCGAAGTGGTCGCTCACCTTGCTGTTGTCGAACACGCGCTTGGTGGGCCGCACGTAGTTGCTGTCCAGCGCCTGGCGCGCAAACGGCGCCAGGTGGCCCATGCCGGAGCCGGCCAGCATCTCGAAGGTCTGGCGCGTGGTGGGCAGATAGTCCTCGGGCAGCGCGCGCGAGTCGGTACGCGGGTAGGTCAGGGCCTTGTGGCGCTCGTACAGGCTTTGCGCCAGCGCCAGCGTGGTCTTGGCGGAAAAGCCGAACTTGCCGTTGGCCTCGCGCTGCAGGCTGGTCAGATCAAACAGCAGGGGGCTGGCCTGGGTGCTGGGCTTGGCCTCTTCAGTGACGGTGGCGGGTTTGCCGCGCACCGCGTCGGCGATCTGCTGCGCGGCCTGCGCGTTCCACAGGCGGTCGGCGCGGGCCTCGGGGTCGTCGCTTTTCTTGAACTGCGGGTCGAACCACTTGCCCAGGTAGTCGCCGGCCTGGGCGGCGAACGTGCCGTGGATTTCCCAGTAGTCGCGGCTGATGAACCTGCGGATCTTTTCCTCGCGCTCGACGACGAGCGACAGCGTGGGCGTCTGCACCCGGCCCACGGTGGTCAGAAAGAAGCCGCCGCCCTGCGAGTTGAACGCCGTCATGGCGCGCGTGCCGTTGATGCCGACCAGCCAGTCGGCCTCGCTGCGGCTCCTGGCCGCGTCGGCCAGGCCTTGCATTTGCGCGTCACTGCGCAGCTGGCCAAAGCCGTCGCGGATGGCCTGCGGCGTCATGCTCTGCAGCCACAGGCGCTGCACGGGTTTGCCCAAACCGCCCTTGGCGCCGCCGGCGTACTGCTCGATCAGGCGAAAAATCAGCTCGCCCTCGCGCCCCGCGTCGCAGGCGTTGATGAGCGCCGTCACGTCCTTGCGCTTGGCCTGCTTGACGACCGCGTTCAGGCGGCTCTTGGTCTTGTCGACGGGCTTCAAGTCAAAGCGCGGCGGAATGACCGGCAGGTGGGTAAAGCTCCACTTGCCGCGCTTGACGTCGAATTCCTCGGGCGCCTGGATTTCGACCAGGTGGCCGACGGCGCTGGTGACGACGTAGCGCTCGTTCTCGAAATGGTCTTCGAACTTGTCGAATTTGCCGGCCACCGGCGTGAGGGCGCGCACGATGTCTTGCGCGACCGAGGGTTTTTCTGCGATGACGAGGGTTTTGCTCATGGGGAATATCTGCCTGCCTGGGGGGCGCTTTTAGAATCCGGGGCCTTGCGCGCGCACGCGCACGTATGCCTATTAAAGTAGCAGAGTTTTTCCCACCATGCCTCGCAATACCCTCCCTTCTTCCTCGGGCCGCCGCCTGCAGGGGCGCCGTTCGGGCGTGCACGGGCGCGGCGTGTTCGCACTGCAAGACATCGCCGAGGGCGAGGTGCTGATCGAGTACGTCGGCGAAGTCATCTCCTGGGACGAGGCGCAGCGGCGTCACCCGCATGACCCGAGCCAGCCCAACCACACCTTCTACTTCCACGTCGATGAGGATCGGGTGATCGACGCCAGCGTGAGCGGCAATTCGGCGCGCTGGATCAACCACAGCTGCGACCCCAACTGCTGGGCCGACGAGCAGGACGGGCGCATCTTCATCACCGCGCGCCGCGCCATCGCCGCCGGCGAAGAGCTCAACTACGACTACGGCCTGATCATCGAAGAGCGTTACACCAAAAAACTCAAGGCCGAATACCCCTGCCACTGCGCCAGCGCCCAATGCCGGGGCACGCTGCTGGCGCCCAAGCGCGGCTGGAGCCCGCCAGGCCCCCGGGAGGCGCCATGAACACCGCGCAGCCGCCCTGGCCGCTGGAGGCACTGTGGCAGCAGCTCGATGCGCTCTGGCCGGGCCTGAGCGTGGAGCTGCTGCCCGAGGTCGATTCGAGCAACACCGAGCTCATGCGCCGCGCGCGCGCCGGCTGGCACGAGCCGCTGCTGCTGATCGCCGAGCGCCAAAGCGCGGGCCGGGGCCGCCTGGGCAAAAGCTGGAGCAGCCTGCCGGGGCAGGCGCTGACCTTCTCCCTGGGCCTGCCGCTGGCGCCGCGCGACTGGTCGGGGCTGTCGCTGACCGTGGGCCTGGCGCTGGCCGAGAGCCTGCACCCGGCGGTGCAAATCAAGTGGCCCAATGATCTGTGGCTGGACGGCGCGCGCAAGCTCTGCGGCATCCTGATCGAAACCGCCAGCAGCGCCGGCAGCGACGCCGCCGAGCGCTACTGCGTCATCGGCGTGGGCCTGAACATCCACTGCCCGCCCGGCGCTGACCTGGCCACCCCGGCGGCCAGCCTGCAAGAGCTGCTGCCCGGCATCGATGCCGGCAGCGCCCTGCTGCGCCTGGCGCCGGCCCTGCTGCAAGCCGTGCAAACCTTTGCCCAGCAGGGCTTTGCCCCGCTGCAGCCGCGCTTTGCCGCGCGCGACCTGCTGCGCGCGCGCAATGTGCGCCTGAGCGATGGCCGCCAGGCCTGGTGCGAAGGCGTGGCCGCCGATGGCGCGCTGCTGCTGCGCGACGGCGCCGGCCTGCAGGCGCTCACCAGCGCCAGCGTCAGCGTGCGCCCGATGTAAAGTCCCGCCCCATGCTGCGTTTGCTCGTTCTTCTCCTGCTGCTGGCCAACGCCGGCTACTACGCCTGGCGCCAGGGCCTGCTGCAGCCCTGGGGGCTGGCGCCCGCCAGCCAGTCCGAGCCCGAACGCCTGCAGCAGCAGCTGCACCCCGAGGCCCTGCACCTGCTGCCCAGCGGCAGCCCCCCACCCGCAGCGCCACCCGTCCCCGTTCAGGCTGAAGCCCCGGCGGAACCGGCCACGCCCCACCCCACCTCCACGCCTACCCCCCCGGTCACGGCGCACGCCCCCAGCCCCCCACCCGAGCCCACGCAATGCCTGCAGGCCGGCAGCTTCGACGAGCGCCAGGCCGCTGCCCTGCGCCAGGCCGCCGCCAGCCTGCCAACGGGCAGCTGGCAGCTCGAAGCGAGCATCCAAAGCGGGCGCTGGATGGTGTACATGGGGCGCTTTCCCGATACCGACGTGGTGGACAAGAAACGCGGCGAGCTGCGCGCCCTGGGCATCGCCTTCGACCGCCCTGGGGCCGCCTTGGAGCCTGGCTTGTCGCTGGGGCGCTATTCGAGCGAAGAGCGCGCCGAAGTCGCACTCAAGGATCTGGCCCGCCAGGGCGTGCGCACGGCGCGCGTGGTGCAAGAGCGCCCCGAGACGCGCCTGTACCAGCTGCGCCTGCCGGCCGTGACGGCAGCGCAGCGCCAGCAGCTCGCCACCAGCCTGCCGCTGGCGGGCAAGCCGCTCAAGCCTTGCTGAGCGGCGCCTCGCGGCTGCACGGAAAGCGCACGCTGAACAGGGCGCCGGGCGGCTGGTGGTTGGGCTGCGCCTCTTCGATCAGCACCTCGGCGCTGTGCTGGCGCGCGATTTCCATGACGATCGGCAGGCCCAGGCCGGAGCCGTCGGCCTCGGTGCCCAGGGCGCGGTAGAAGGGCTGGAAGATGAGCGCACGTTCGGCCTCAGGCACGCCCGGGCCCGAGTCCTCGACCTGCAGCAGCACCACGCGGCTGAAGCGGTCGGCGAGCACGCGCGCCGTCACCATGCCGCCTTGGGGCGTGTAGTTGATGGCGTTGTCCACCAGGTTGCGCGCCAGTTCCTTGAGCAAGGTGGGGTTGCCGTCCACCCAGACGCCACTCTCGCCCGGCGCGGCGCCGTCGTAGCCCAGGTCGATGCGCTTGTCCATGGCGCGCGGCACGCTGTCGCTGACGGTGTCCATGACGATCTCCGCCAGGTCGCAGGGCTGGTGCGCCAGCACCGTGGCGCCACCCTCGGCGCGCGCCAGCGCCAGCAGCTGGTTGACGGTGTGCGTGGCGCGGATGCTCGAACGCCCGATGTGCTGCAGCGAGCGCTTGAGCTCCTCGGTGCTCGTGCCCTCGCGCTGCGCCAGGTCGGCCTGCATCCGCAGGCCCGCCAGCGGCGTCTTGAGCTGGTGCGCGGCGTCGGCCAGGAAGCGCTTTTGCGTCGCCATCGAGTCGCCCAGGCGGCGCAGCAGGTCGTTGACGGAGTCCACTAGCGGCGCCACCTCCAGCGGCACGGCTTTGTGGTCCAGCGGCGAGAGATCGTCCGGGCGGCGCGCGCGAATGCGCTCTTCGAGCTGGCTCAGCGGCTGGATGCCGCGCGCCAGCGCCAGCCACACCAGCAGCACCGCCAGCGGCAGGATGACGAACTGCGGCAGCATCACGCCCTTGATGATCTCGGTGGCCAACATGCTGCGCTTCTCGCGCGTCTCGGCCACCTGCACCAGTGCCAGCGGCTCGCCCGGCAGCGGCAGGCGCACCCAGATGGCGGCCACGCGCAGATCGACGCCGCGCAGCTCGGCATCGCGCAGGCGCACCTCGCTGGTCAGCGGCGGCTCCTCCGACGGCGGGCGCGGCAGCTCGCGCTCGCCCGAGAGCAGGCCGCCGCTGGGGCCGAGCACCTGGTAGTAGACGATGTCGGATTCGTCGGCGCGCAGGATCTCGCTCGCTGGCTGCGGCAGGTTGAACTGCACACGCCCATGCTGCACCGTGATGAGCTGGGCCAGGGCGTGGGCGTTGTACTCCAGCGCGCGGTCAAACGGCTTGTTCGCCAGGTTCTGCGCCACCAGCCAGGTCAGCGCCAGGCTGACGGGCCACAAGAGCAGCAGCGGCGTCAGCATCCAGTCGAGGATTTCGCCGAACAGGGAGCGCTGCTCGCGCTGGAAGATTTTCAAGGTTT